>DATEMW010000421.1:0-4139 GCA_035275385.1 Candidatus Methylomirabilota bacterium
CCGGTCTTCATGTCCCAGGCCTGCAGCTCGCCGATGTGGGTGGCGCCCTGCCGCCAGCTCATCGTGGTCTTCGGGCGGTCGATACCGAGATAGAGCTTGCCGGGCTCGTACGGATCGGGCTTCGGCTGCCCCACTAGCGTCGTGCAGAGGTTCTCGTTGGCGGGAATGTAGAGATACTGCGTCTTCGGGTTGTAGCCGGCCGGCGTCCAGTCCTTGCCGCCCCAGAGCCCAGGGCAGAAAGTCACGGTCTTGCCGGCGGCCGGCTTACGCTCGATGTCGTAGGTCGGGCGCCCGGTTACCGGATCGAGCTTGGTGAAGACCTCCTGCGTGACGAACGGCTGCGCGTCGACGAACTTGATGCTGTCGGCGCCCCGCTCGAGCCGCCAGAGATAGCCGTTGCGGCCGGGATGCACCAGGCCCTTCACGGTGCGCCCGTTCTTCGGGAAATCGATCAGCAGCGGCGTGGAGACCTCGTCCCAGTCCCATGAGTCGTTCCAGTGGTACTGGTGATGGCCGCGGATCTTGCCGGTATCGACGTCGAGCGCGATCACCGACGACGAGTAGAGGTTGTCGCCCGGCCGCATGTCGCCCATCCACGGTGCGCCGTTGCCGGTGCCCCAGAAGCTCAGGCCGAGCTGGGGATCGTAATGCCCGGTCAGCCACACGGAGACGCCGCCGGTCTTCCACGTGTCGCCGGGCCAGGTGTCGTGACCGGGCTCACCGGGCCCCGGGATCGTGTACGTCTTCCACGCGGGCTTGCCGTCGCGCGCGTCGAACGCGGCAACATAGCCGCGGATCCCGAGCTCGCCACCCGAGGTGCCGATCATCACCTTGCCCTTGGCAACGAGCGGCGCCATGGTGAAGTAGTAGCCGTTCTTGTAGTTGTCGACGGTGGTGTCCCACACGACCGTGCCGGTCTTGGCGTCGAGCGCGATCAAATGCGCGTCGACCGTCGCGAGATAGAGCCGGTCGTCCAGCATCGCCACGCCGCGGTTCGTCGGATGCAGCTGCAGCAGATCCTCGGGCAAATCCTTCTTGTACTTCCAGATCAGATCGCCGGTCTTGGCGTTGAGCGCGAAGACCTGCTGCTGCGGAGTCGTGACGAACATGATGCCGTTGTTGACGAGCGGCGGAGATTGATGCCCTTCGTTGACGCCGGTCGAGAAGCTCCACACCGGCACCAGCTTCTTCACGTTCGCCGGCGTGATCTGCTCGAGCGGGCTGTAGCCCCAGCCGCTCAAGTTGCCGCGGTACATCAGCCAGTTGTGCGGCTCGGGATTCTGGAGCCGTTGCTCGGTCACCGGCGTGTAGCTCACCGAGCTCTGCGCGGTGAGCATCGCGGGTTCGAGCGCTATCAGGAGCGCGAAAGTCAGGATCGCAAGCCTCTTCATAGACATCCTCGTCTCCCTCGGGTTGACACCTCGACTGCTCGGTGCGATGCCGTCGCGACTCGGTCTCAACCTCCCGTCTCGAAGCCCGGGCGCCCGACGAATGCGCCCGCCACCGCCGGCGCGTTCTCAATAACCTTCAGCGGCAACGCCGGCAGGCGCCGCGGCGCCGGACCGTTCAGGACACGCGCGCTGTCCTTGAGATCGAACTCCGAAAAGTGGCACGGACACTTGATGGTGCTCGACGCCGGCTGCCAATCCCAGATGTCGCACCCGGTATGTGTACACACCGCCGAGTACGCGACGATGCCGTCGGCGGCCCGCTCGCGCGTGTCGGGATTGAGAGCTTTCGCGTCGAGACGGACGAGCAGGACTTGGTTGAGCCGCGAATCGTCACGGACGACCCGGCCCGCCGGGTCCATCGGAAAGGCGGTGAGCGGTGGTCCTCCGCCCGGCAGATCCGCGAGCGTGATGAGCTGGCCCTTGCGGTCGCCTCGGGCGAACACGAAGCGATCGTTCGGCTGGGGTCGCGCCTTGCGGCGGTCGTCGTCCTGCGCGCCTACGATGCCGACGCGCGGCAGGCTCAGGCCCGCGGTCAGCGCCAGCTTCAACACCGTGCGGCGCGCGGGCATTTGATCAGACGCGCTGCGTCGTTCAGGCGGCTTGCTCATCTCGAATTGTCGGAAGAATCGGTCGGGTATCTACCGGATGTCAAGCGTCGGTTCGCCGCCGAAGGGCTCGGTCCCATCAGCCAGAGCCATGAGCGCTCGGCGCGCTCCACGACGCGCGGCGCGTCCTCGGCGAGCAGGAACCCCGCACGCGCCAGCGCATCGGCGTGCCGCTTGACGCTCTCGATGTACCGGGCCCGGTCGCCGTAGCGCTCGGTCACGCTGGGGCGCGGATCGCGCCTCCGCTCGCGCTCTGCCGCATCGCGGGCGAACGGAATGAACGTGCCGTAGAAATCCACGAGCTCGCCGGGATTGGCCGTGCCGCCGCGCAGTCGCCACGGCGTATACGTCGCCAGCGGGGCCAGGAGCTCGAGACACCGGATACCGGACAGCTCGTTGCCGTCGGCGTCCACTTGCGGGACGCGAGCGGGGAACGCGTTCCCGAGCCGCGGCGGCTCGAGCGTGATCACGCCATCCGCCCAGCGCGGACCATAGTCGACGCGATACGCCTCGTGGGCGACTCGCGGCCACGACACTCCCGGGATCGACGGCGCCCGCACGCGATTGACGGCGACGAGCGTGCCGGCGTCGATCCGTGGGTACGCGCTCGGCGGCGGCTCGCGTCCATCCCGTACCCATTCGACCAGCCGCGTCAGGAGCGATCGCAGCGCCGGATGGAAGTCGACAGGGCTGCCGCGATACGCGGCGACCGTGTGCGAGCGGTCGGACACCGCGGGCGGATCGACCACGAAGTGCTGCGCGCCCGCCAGGTGATAGATGCGCTCGTTGGGCGCCGGATCCACGTCGGCGTCGCCGGCAGGCGTCGTGTGTAGCAACGACGCGGCGCGGCCCCAGTACTCGTAGCCGGTGTTCGTGAAGAAGATCTTCGGCAGATGTGTCTCGTGCGCGAAGAGACCGTCCGTCGCGCCCGTCTCCGGGTCGCGCTGGCTCTTGCCCGAGAACGGGAACAGATCGGTTGGATAGAAGAACGCGGAGAAGCGGTGGGCGTCGCGCGAGGGCTGCGCGAATCGATGATTGAAGCTGCCGCGCCCGGCGCCGGCCGTGTGCACGAAGAGGCCGTCGAAGACCTGCCGTCGCGCCTCGTCCGTGTTGAAGCCCTGGTAGACGAAGTGCCGCAGGAACCGGCCGGTTTGCGAGATCCCGAGACCGATGCCCGCGCGAACCGGAAAGAGGCTGGCGGCGTCGTACTTGGCGTACGACATCATGTCGCGGACCGCGGCCAGCCCGATGCCGACGACCACCGGGTCGCGCGCCCGGTAGACGAGCTCGTAGATCTTGCCCGGCTCGAAGCCGCGCTCGCGCGCGATCCGCGTGTCGCCGTCGACGAAGCGCCACTGATCGCGCGGCACGACGCGCCGGGGCGCCAGGCGGCCGTCCCGCTCGGTCAGCACGGTGTCGGGGTGCTCGGCATCCGCCAGCGGATAAGGCCGGTGGTCGCGGTGGCCGAGCGCCAGGGTGGTCGTTCGCTCGTCCACGGTCCAGTCCGAGCGCACCAGGCCCTCGATCGGACGGCCACCCTCGGTGGCGACGGGTGCGTCCAGGCGGAGGACACCGCCGCCGGGCGGGACGTCGAATTGCCAGCCGACCCAGATGAGCGTCAGACCCAGGCGCAGCGGAAGCGCATCGCCGAGCTCGGCGTCGGCCGTGGGATCCCGGCTCCACGCGGCGCGCGCGAAGTAGGGCAGCGCGGCCTTGCCGCCGCGGTTGGAGACCTCGAGCAGCGCGATCCCGCGCTCACGCGGCAGGGTCTTGGGACGCAAGACCATGAAATTCGCCGAGGCGACCACGCGACCGGCGGCGTCCCTCGGCGCGCGCCGGAGGTCCACGATCGCGGCGTTGGCGGGATGGTCCGGGTCGAGCGTGAATTCCACGACGCCCGTGAGCTTCTCGTAGCCGCCGACCGCGCCGAAGGAGCGCCCGCCGAGGACGTCCTGACGCGATTGGACGGTGACGCGGCTGACCGCTGCGGCGGCCGGCTGCGCCGCGATCGTCGACAGAAGGGCGAGTCCCAGCAGCACGCTCGCGAGACTGCGCGCCGTCATGACCGTCGGAGTATACGACG
>DATEMW010000422.1:0-3739 GCA_035275385.1 Candidatus Methylomirabilota bacterium
CCGTGTTCGGCTCGAATCTCTTGGGCGACGCCCTCCGCGACACGCTCGATCCTCGGCTGCGCGGGAGCTGACGTGCGGCCCGACACGCGTCCGACGGGCGCCACCAATCAAGGAGACGCAAATGGCTGACCTGCGACTGGCGTGGCTGCCGGCGACCGAGCTAGCGGCGATGATCAGGAAGCGGAAGGTCTCGCCGGTCGACGTGGTCGACGCGGCGCTCGATCGCATCGAGAAGCTCAATCCCCGGCTGAACGCGTTCGTGACCGTGACCGATACGGCGGCCCGGCGCGAGGCCAAGGCCGCCGAGCGGGCGCTCGGCAAGCGGAGCGCGCGGCTCGGCCCGCTGCACGGCGTGCCGTTCTCGGTGAAGGATCTCGTGAACACCCGGGGCGTGCGGACCACGTTCGGCACGCCGTTCTACCGGGACAACGTGCCGGCCGAAGACGCGCCGATGGTCGAGCGCATGAAGGCCGCCGGCGCCATCATGCTCGGCAAGACCAACACGCCGACGTTCGGTTGGATCGGCGCCACGCACAATCTCGTGTTCGGGATCACGCGCAACCCGTGGAACCTCGAACGGACGCCCGGCGGCTCGAGCGGGGGCGCCTCGGCGGCCGCGGCTGCCGGGCTGGGGCCGCTCCACATCGGTACCGACGGCGGCGGCTCGATCAGGATTCCCGCGTCGTGCGCCGGCGTCTTCGGTCACAAGCCTTCGTACGGCCGCATCCCATTGCATCCGGCGAGCGGGGCGTGGAGCCTCTCGCACGTCGGCCCGCTCACGCGCACCGTCGCCGACGCCGCGCTGGTGATGAACGTGTGCGCCGGCCCCGACGAGCGCGATCAATACTCGCTGCCGGCGTCCGGCGACGACTATCTCAAGGCGCTGCGCGGCTCCGTGAAGGGGTTGCGCGTCGCGTACACGGACGATCTCGGGTTCGTGGAGGCGGTGGATTCCGAGGTGCGCGCGGTCTGCGCGAAGGCAGCGCGGGCATTCCGCGAGCTCGGCTGCAAGCTCGAAGAGGTCAAGCCGGGCTGGCCCTCGCCGCGCGAGGCGTGGGGGGAGATCTTTTGCGGCGGGATCGCCACGCGCATGGCGCCGTACCTCGATCGCTCCGGCGACATCGAGCCCGGCCTTCTGCGGATCATCGAGGCCACGCTCAAGAATTCGCCGACGAAGTACGTGCAGGCGTGGTTCGACCGGCTGGCCTGGTGGCAGCATCCGCGCGCGTTCTTCGAGCAGTACGACCTGCTGCTGACGCCGACGATCGCGTGCCCGCCGTTCGCGGTCGGGCTCGATAATCCAACGGAGATCGCCGGCAAAGCCGTCGAGCCGTACGCGTGGATCCCGTTCACGTATCCGTTCAACATGACCGGGCAGCCCGCCGCGTCGGTGCCGTGCGGATTCACGAAGGGCGGCCTGCCAATCGGTCTGCAGATCGTCGGCCGCCGGTTCGACGATGCGACCGTGCTGCGCGCATCCGCGGCCTTCGAGCGCGCGCGCCCCTGGGCTCAGCATCGCCCGGTGCTGGAGTAGGGCGGTGGAGCGACTGATCTTCATCGTGTCGCAGGGTCGGCGAGAGCTCTACGAGTCGCTGCGCGTGGTGCTCGGTCAGGAGCGGGGCGTCGAGGTCATCCTCGATCGGCGTGTCGTGAAGCGCCGGCGTCACGAGATGCCGCCCCCGACCGAGCGCCGCCGCTACGGCCGCCGCGGTCGTCATCTGGAGGACGCCGAGATTCAGGTGCGCGGCTGGACCGTGGTGCGGATGCCCTAGGAGGACGCGAGCCGGGTCAGTGCCCGCTCACTTGAGCGGGCGGCATCCGGACTGGGCGAACGCCTTCTTCTTTCGCGCGGCCGTTTCGGCGTCGGTCCAGCGCTGTCCGTACGCGAGCCAGTGCTGCGCACGGTCCTGGTCGACGATCCGCTCCTGGCGGTCGCAGCTCGCGAGCCATCGCGCGTACTGGTCGTTGCGCTTGTTCGTGGCGTCGGTTCCTTCTTGCAGTCGCTTCTCGCGCTCGTTGAGCTCACGAACGCTCTTGCGGGCGGCGGACTCGGCCTGCGGCCCGGCCTCTCGCTGGTGCAGATCGCGGAATTCCTGGTCCATCTTCTGGATCTGCTTTTCGCGCTCCTCGCGCCGCCGCTTGTATTCCACCTCCCACGTCTGACGGCCGGAGCGGTCGTTGCCGACGGACGTGACGGGCGGCATGCGCAGATCGGCGTCGGGGACCTTGGCGCTCGCGCGGTATTCGGGAGGCACCTGGTCGATGCTGCCGACGTAGTGGGCGACCCCGTTGGAATCGAAATACCGGATCATGTTCACGAACTCTTCGGCCCGCGCGAAGCAGGAGGCGGAGAGCACGGCGAGCGTCACGCCGGCGATCGCGAGGCAGCGGCGGATCGGCGTGGTGAGCGACGTGCTCGTGTGGGGACTCATGTCGATCCTCCTCCCTCTCGCCGGTAGCCCCGAGGCATTCGGCGTGCTGATCGAGCTTCTATTGAGCAAGCCGTATGCCCGTGAAGCGCCCTTTATAGTTCAAGGGGTTACCGCTCAGGAACTGTAGGGGGTGGATGGCAATGAGGCATCCCGTCGGCGAGGATTGTAACTGTCGATTCTTTTGGGCGTTGACCGCGACCGCCTCCTCGCGGACGCTCGCGTCGTGCATCTCGCCGATCTGCTCGTTGCCCTCGCCGTGTTCGGAGGCGTCTCGGCCGCGATGTTCACGGTTCTCCAGGAGGGTCTTCGTGTCTACACGGTCGGCGTGTCGCGGTCCGAGTCGCAGCAGGGGGGTCGTGTCGCGCTCGAGCGCCTGGCGGGCGAGATTCGCACGGCCGGTCTGGGGCCGCGGCCGCCCGCGTTCGCCGCGATCTCTGTCGCGGAGCCCACGCGCATCGTGCTGCATCGCGATCTCGACGGCGACGGCCTCGTTTCGGCCGCCGGCGAGACGATCACGTGGCGCCTGACCGGCGCGACCTTGCGTCGCGAGGCCGGCGCCGGCGCGCAGCCCGTCGTCGACGGCGTGCGAACGTTCGCGCTCGACTACCTCGACGCCGCGGACCGTGCCGTCGAGAATCCCGACGACGTCCGCACCGTCGTGATCACGCTCGTCACCGAGGCCGCGTGGGATCTCGCGGATCGCTCGATCGCGACGAGATTCGCCACGCGCGTTCGTCTGCGCAACCGCTAGTGCTTGGAGCGCGCGCCGAGCGAATCGCGCGCCATCGCGCCGCGCTGTCGCTCGATCAACAACCTATGAGTTATATCTGACGACGTCGCGCCGCCTGGTGGTTGCTCGCGCTCGATGCGCCAATACCGAGCGGCGATGCGTCGACACCGAGCGGCGACACGTTCCGGCCGAGCCCGCGATCGCATGAAACCCGACCTGCCCAGGGCCCCTCGGGTACCACTCCGTTAAACCCTGATCGGGCTGCTGCCGAGATCCCTGATCCCGCTCCCGAGGGGTCCATCCCGGCCTACCCACCATTCCGGGGGTAAAAGTGGGTCGATATCCCCCACCGGTCGTCAGCGGCCACTGGAGGCTAATTCCGCTCAAAATCGTCCCTTTTCCCCTTGACACGAGCTTTCCGGTAACGCTAATCTCGCTTTTCAAGTGGGGCAAAGTGGGATGAAGGCTTAGACAGGGATCGGCGAAATCCGGATATGTTTAGGGGACGGTACCAGCACACGATCGACCCGAAGGGGCGCTTGAGCGTACCGGCGAAATTCCGGGACGCCCTCGCGCA
>DATEMW010000423.1:0-10574 GCA_035275385.1 Candidatus Methylomirabilota bacterium
CCCGTGGTACATCCGGACGTGGGTGTGGACCGGCAGTCCGCTGTTTCCGTTCTATTCGACGCTCTGGCCGGGTGAGGCGCCGGGCTGGGACGCCGGACGCGCCCGGCTCCTGGACTCGCTCATCTCGCTCTACGGACGTACATCGAGCCTGCTCGACTATCTGCTGTCGCCGCTCTACGTCTCGGTGCTGGCGCAGCCCGAGCTGCCGCGGGGCTATGAGGGCGTGCTTGGACCGGCCTTCCTTCTCGGCCTGCCGATCGTGGTCTGGGCATTCCGCCGGAAGAATTTCGACGCCGAGCCCCGCCTGGCCGCACTGGTCGCGGCGGCGATGTTCGTGCTCTGGCTCATGGGCTCACAGGTCATCCGGTACGTTCTGCCGGCGATGCCGGCCCTCGCCGTGGCGATCGTCTCGGCGGGCGCCGCGGTTGCGTGGGGACCAGGCGGCGCGCGCCTTTTTCGCGGGCTGCTCCTGGCTGCCGCCGCCGCCAACGCGCTGGTCGTGATCGCATGGTTCGCCGAGGTCAATCCGCTGGCGTCGGTGCTGGGCGGGGAGTCGCGCGAGCGCTTTCTGGCCCGGCGGCTCGACTACTATCCGTACTACGAGACCATCAACCGAGCGACGCCGGCCGACGCGCGAGTGTGGCTCGTCAACACGACGCGGGACACGTACTACCTCGAGCGGCCGTACTTCGCCGACTATCTCTTCGGCGCCTACACCATTTCTCAGTGGGTACGCGAAGCCAAAGACGCCGACGAGCTCCGCGCCCGCGCTCGAGCTCGCGGGATCACCCACGTTCTGGTCCGGCACGACAACCTGCTGGACCCCGCTCGATCACCAGTCGTGGACGACAATGAGCCTGTCGAGATGAACCGAGCGCGCCTAGAGCGCCTGTTCGGTTTCCTGACGCAAGGCACGCGCCTCGTGCAGGGCGGGCCGAAGTTCTGGCTGATCGAGCTGCGCTAGCGGTCGCGCCGGCGGCGGCTCAGTCGCTGCGGCCGCGCGCCGCGACGTCCCACACGGCCTCGACCTTGTCGCCGCGCATCGCGTAGATCCGGTCGTAGAGGTTGATCGTCGGATCGCAGTGCGGCGGGAAGAACTCGATGCGCTCGCCGAGCGTCGGCGCGCGCGACGCGTCGATCACCGTCAGCCGGCCGTGCTCGTCGCCGGCGAAGGAAAACTCGACGCCGGGGCGCTCGACCGACTCGGGCGGAAACGGCTTGTCGGTCGAGAACGCCTTGAGCCCGCCGTCGACCATTGCACGATCGGCCGTCGGCACGCTGACCACCGTCGTGATCACGGTCAGCGCCATCTCGAAGTCGCCGTTCACCGCCCCGGCCTTCGCGCCGATCTTCCGGTAGTCGATGTCCATCACGCAGTACGAGCCGGACTGCAGCTCCGTGAGCCCGGACAGCTCCACGTCGATGTCGTAAGTGCCGGTCGAGCCGCCGGCGACGATCTCGACGGGCAGGCCCGAGCGCTCGATCAGCTCGCGTGTCTCCATCAAGGGCTTCAACGCCGCGTGCGAGGCCTGGCGCCGCGCCTCCCAGCCGACGACGTGCGCGCAATGGCCCGCGTAGCCCTGGAGTCCTCGGAAGCGGAGCGACCGCTGCGCGACGATTGCGCGGGCCAGCGCCAGCGCGGGCTCGCCGGGTGTGATCCCGGTGCGCCGCGTACCCACGTCGACGTCGACCAGTAGATTGAGGGTAACGCCGTCGGCCGCCGCCTCGCGGGCGAGCTCGGCGACGTTGAGGGGATTGTCGACCACGAGCAGCGTGTCGGGCGCCGCCGAGGCCAGCCGCATCAGACGCCGGATCGCCGCGGGCGCGACGACCTCGGTCGTGATGAGGAGCCCGCGCACTCCGGCGCGCGCCATCACCTCGGCCTCGCCGAGCTTGGCGCACGCGACGCCGAGCGCGCCCTCGATCACCTGGCGCCGGGCGATCTCGGGGCACCGATGCGTCTTGGCGTGGGGCCGAAGGTTCTTGCCAGAGGCGCGCGCGTGCGCGGCCATCTTGCGCAGGTTGCGCTCGAAGCGATCGAGATCGAGCAGCAGCGCGGGGGTCGGGATGTCGTCGCGCGTCATCGACGATTGATGTTGCGCTGCTGGATGCTCCCCGTCACGTCGTAGCCGAGGTCGGGACGCCTGGTCTTGGATTGAGTTTGCTCGCGCATCAGAGCCTCGTCTCGTTTCCGCTGCTCGTATTCGGTCGCGGCGGTCGCGGCGTCGCGCGTGGCCTGGCCGCGGTCAGCCTCGGGACGGACGATCGGAAGCGGCGGCTTGCCAGGGCGCTTGATCTCGAGCGGCGCCGGGCCCTGGTCAGCCCTGGGATCCTGCGCGCTGGCGGACGACAACGCCAGCAAGATCCCGACAGCCCCGATGACCGCTGCACGTACCACCCTGCCCATGGGCGTAACAGTACACCCGCCGCGCCCCTCACAACACGCTGACCTCGTCGCTCAGCTCGTTCTGGTCGTCGGGCCGACGCGGATAATGCTCGGCGAGCGCGCGGCCGAGCGCCTCGACCCCTCGCTCGATCGCCTCGCGCGGCGCGTTCGCCTTGAGCCGGTCAGCCATCAGGTCGCGCACGAGGTGCCAGTGCGGATCGCCGACGCGCTCATGGATGCCCTCGTCCCCGATCACCGCGAAGCGTCGGTCCTCGACCGCGACGTAGATCAGGACACCGTGGCGCTCGACGGTCTTGTGCATCCCGAGGCGCCTGAAGACGTGGCGCGCCCGCGTCAGGATGTCGGGCGCGCGCCCCACCCAGAGCCGCCGCGGCACGCGGCGCTCCAGGTGCACGCGGATCTCGGCGGAGGTGCGCGCCTCGGCGGCCGCGATCGCGCGGGTGACCGCGTCGAAATCCGACTCGGTGAGGAAGCGCCGCGTCCACGCTGGGTGCTTCGCCATCACCAGCTTCCGCTCGCGCCGCCGCCGCCCGAGCTGCCGCCGCCACCCGAGAACCCGCCGCCTCCACCGCCGCCGCCGAATCCGCCGCCGCCCGAGTAGCCTCCGCCGCCCCATCCTCCGCCCAAGCCGCCGCCATACCATCCGCCGGACGATCGCCATCCACGGCGTCCGGCCGTGTAGCCCTTCTGATGCGACGCTTCCCAGGCGAGCCCGCCGACCGTGACGACGACCAGCACCAGGAAGAAGAGCAGGAACGGATTGACGCCGCCCGAGCGGCCGTCGCGACGCCCTTCGGTCAAACGCTCCCGCGGCGTCGAGCCCGGCTTGATCCGCTCGTAGACGGAAAGCACGGCCGCCTCGAGCCCCGCCGCGTAGCGCTGCTCGCGGAAGCGCGGCGCGATCGCGGCGCGAATGATCTGCGAGGCGTCGGCATCGGGCAGCACCGCTTCGAGCCCGTAGCCGACCTCGAGCCGGAGCTTCCTGTCCTCCACGAACACGACCAGCAGCACGCCGTTGTCGAGCTTCTTGTCGCCGAGGCGCCACTTCTGGAACAGCTGGTTGGCGACGTCTTCGAGGTTCTCGCCGTCGAGCGAGCGGAAGACCGCGATCGCCATCTGCGTGCCGGTGGCGGCCTCGCGGTCGGTCAAGAGCGCCTCGAGCCGCTGGCGCTCGGCGCCGCTCAAGAGGCCGGCGTAGTCGTTCAGCCGGGCGGTCGGCGCGGACGGCAGGACGAGCGCGACGGCGAGGACTACCGCGAGCAGCAGACTAGAACTTCACCTTGGGGACGGTCTGCGCGTCGGGCGCCGCGTCGAAGAATGCCTTGGGCTGATAACCGGCGACGCGCGCGACCATCGAGCCCGGGAAGAGACGCATGCGCGTGTTGTAGTCGCGGACGGATTCGTTGAACCGTCTCCGCTCGACCGTGATGCGGTTCTCGGTGCCCTCGAGCTGGCTCTGCAGCGCCAGAAAGTTCTGGTTCGACTTCAGATCGGGATACCGCTCGACGGTGACCAGCAGGCGCGACAGCGCCCCGGAGAGCTGGTTCTGCGCGGCCTGGAACCGCTCGAGCGCCTTGGGGTCGTTGAGCGCCTCGGGGGTGAGCTGGATCGACGTCGCGCTCGCCCGCGCCTTGGTGACCTCTTCCAGCACCGTGCGCTCCTGGGCGGCGAAGCCCTTGACGGTCTCGACGAGGTTGGGAATGAGGTCGGCGCGGCGCTGGTAGACGTTCTGCACCTGCGACCACTTCTCGGCGACGTTCTGATCGAGCACGACGAGCTGGTTGTTGACGGAGACGGCCCAGCCCCCGATGCCGAGCACCAGAACCGCGATCACCAAGCCGATGATGAGCCCGCGCGACATGGCCGGGATGATTATATACTTGCCGCCCATAGTGCGCGCCGGGGCCCGGTCCCGCGGGCAAAGGCACGCTCTATAAGTCAGTGAAGGAGGCCCTTACGGATAGCCCAGAGCAGCTGCCCGAGTATCACGTCAAGGCGCGCAACACGTCGTCGAGCTCCGAGAACAAGATCCACGACGAGCAGATCGCGCGGCAGTACGGCTTCCGCGGCGCGCTGGTCCCTGGCGTGACCGTCTACGCGTACCTGACCCATCCGCTCGTCGAGGCGTTCGGTGCGGCGTGGCTGGAGCGCGGCACCGCGAACGTGCGGTTCGCGAAGCCGATCCACGACGGCGAAGAGGTCCGGATCGCCGGCGTGATCACCGCGCGCGATGCCAGGAGTCTCTCCGCGACGGTCACGGCGAGCACGGCGGTGGGCGGCGAGTGCGCGAGCCTGACGGCCACCTTGCCGGCCGGCTCACCCGTGCCCGTGAACCTGGCCGTCTATCCGGCAGCGCCGCTCCCGGCCGAGCGGCCGGTGGCGACGCGCGGGCACCTCGCCGGGCTCTCAGCACTCGGCACGCCGATCAATCCCTACGACGACGAGCGCCAGGCGGAGTATCTCGAGCGCGTCAGCGACGGCCTTGCGGTCTATCGCGGCGCCCGCGGCTGGGTGCACCCGGGGTTCTTTCTCGACCAGGCCAACAAGGCGCTCTCCCAGAACGTTCTCATGAGCCCGTGGATCCACGTCGGCAGCGTCGTGCGCCATCTCGGCGGCGCGAAGGTCGGCGAGGTCCTGTCGACGCGGGGCAAGGTGCGCTCGCTCTTCGAGAAGAAGGGCAAGGAATTCGTCGAGGCCGACCTGGTGCTGGTCGCCGGCGAGCGCCGCCCGATCGCGCACGTGCTGCACACTGCTATCTATCGGCTGCCGGCCCCCGCGCGTTGATTCACACGGTCCGGCATGCTAGAAGGATTCATTCGTTCATAGGCGCGCCTCGGCCGCGGGTAAGCCCCGACCGCCTGCGGCGCGCACTGCGGAGGCCGACCCGATGGATCTGAACTACTCGCCTGAAGACCGCGAATTTCGCGCCACGACGCGCCGGTGGCTCGAGGGCAACATCCCCAAGCAGGATCTGAAGACGCTCGACGAGCGCAAGGCGTGGCACCGAAGGCTCTACGAAGCGGGCTACGTCGGCATGCTGTGGCCCAAGGAGTACGGCGGCTGGGGCGCCACGCCGATGCAGCAGGCGATCGTGCAGGACGAGATGGCGCGCATCAGCGCGCCGCCGGCCATCAACGGCCTCGGCATCGGCTTCATCGGGCCAACGATCATCGTGCACGGCACCGAGGCGCAGAAGAAGCGCTACTTGAAGAAGATGCTCACCGCCGAGGAGATCTGGTGCCAGCTCTACTCGGAGCCGAACGCCGGATCGGACCTGGCGAGCCTCAAGACGCGCGCCGAGGATCAGGGCGATCACTTCATCGTCAACGGCCAGAAGATCTGGACCTCGAGCGGGCCCATCGCCGACTGGGGCATCCTGCTCTGCCGCACCGACGCGAAGGTCGCCAAGCACCGCGGGATCTCGTGCGTGCTCCTCAACATGCGCCAGCCCGGCGTCGAAGTGCGGCCGCTCAAGCAGATCACCGGCAGCTCGCTCTTCTCCGAAGTGTTCATGACCAATGCGCGCGCCGAGAAGTCGGACCTGATCGGCAATACGAACGACGGGTGGGCGATCGCGCAGACCACGCTCGGCTTCGAGCGCGGCGGCAACGCGCTCGGGCGTGTGACCCGCTACGTGACCGCGTTCGCTCAGCTCGTGAAGGCCACGAAGGAGCTCAAGCGCGGCGGCAAGCCCCTGATCGAGGACCCGTCGGTGCGCGCGCGGATGGGGCGAATCTACGCCGACCTGGAAGTGCAGCGGTATGCGGCGCTGCGCGTGTTGTCCGCCCTGCAGAAGGGCGATGCACCGGGCTCCGCGTCGTCGATCACCAAGCTTTCGTATACCGAGTTCGAGAAGCGCTACTACGAGCTGGCCCTCGAGATCCTCGGCCCGTTCGGCCAGACGATGGTCGCGCGCGAGGAGTTCGAGGAGGTCGACACCTCGTCCGGCGAGCCCGGGACGTTCGCGACCGCGTTTCTGTGGTCGCGCGCCGGGACGATCTACTCGGGATCGTCCGAGATCCAGAAGAACATCATCGGAGAGCGCGTGCTCGGCCTGCCCAAGGAAGTCCGCGCCGACCGGATGAAGGCCTGACGCCATGGACTTCTCGTTCAGCTCCGACCAGCAGCTTCTGAAGAACTCGGCGCGCGCGTTTCTCGACGAGCACTGCAAGCCCGCCACCGTGCGTCTCTTGTGGGACGATCCGCGCGGCGAGAGCGAGTCGATGTGGAAGGAGATGTCCCAGCTCGGCTGGCTCGGGCTCTCGTTGCCCGAGGCATACGGCGGCAGCGGGCTCGGCATGGTCGAGACCGCGATTCTCATGGAGGAGCTCGGCCGCGCCGCGTATCCCGGACCGTACTTCCCGACCGTCCTGGCCGCCGTCGCCGTCGATGCGGCCGGCACCGACGCGCAGAAGAAGCGGTGGCTCTCGGCGATCGCAACCGGTGACGCGCGCGCGACCGTGGCGCTGCTCGACAGCGACATGGACTGGGATCCGGCGGCGGTGACGACCCGGGCCGAGAAGTCGTCGAAGGGCTGGACCTTGTCGGGCACCAAGCGCTTCGTGCCGTGGGCCCACGTGGCCAACGTGCTGCTGATCCCGGCGCGCGCGCCCGAAGGACCGTCCCTGTTCCTCGTCGATCCTTCGGCCGCCGGGCTCAAGCTCTCGCCCATCCAGGGCATGGATCTGGCGACGCGCTGGGTCCATCTCGAGATGGACAAGGTGCCCGTCGCGCCCGATGCCGTGCTCGGAGCGCCCGGTCAGGCGGCGGCGCTCATCGGCGATCTGCTGCGCCGCGGTGCCGTCGGCGCGGCCGCGGAGATGCTCGGCGCCGCGCGCCGGTGCCTCGACATGGCCGTCGGCTACGCCAAGGTGCGCGAGCAGTTCGGCCAGCCGATCGGCTCGTTCCAGGCGATCCGCCACAAGTGCTCCGAGATGCTGCTCGAGGTCGAGAACTCGCACTCCGCGGTCTACTACGCCGCCTGGGCGCAGGACGCGAAGGCGGAAGATCACGAGCTCGCCGCCTCGGTCGCGAAGGCCTACGTCGGCGACGCCTCGCGCAAGGTGTGCGGCGAGGCGATCCAGGTGCACGGCGGTATCGGCTTCACGTGGGAGTACGACCTGCACATCTACTTCAAGCGCGCCAAGGCGCTCGAGTCGATGTACGGCGACGTCGACTACCACCGCGAGCAGATCGTCCGGCGCGCCGCGAGGTAGCCGGAGCGAGAATTGTCCACGCCCCCGCCGCCGCTCGACGGCGTCACGGTCGTCGACCTGACCAGCTACATCGCGGGCTCGTACGCTGCGATGCAGCTCGCCGATCTGGGCGCGGCGGTCGTCAAGGTCGAGGCGCTCGAGGGCGATTCGTTCCGCGAGCTGCCCGGCTTCTTCGGCTGGAATCGCGGCAAGCGCTCGCTCGCCGTCAATCTGAAGACGCCGGAAGGCCGTCAGATCGTCGAGAAGCTCGCCGCCCGCTCGGACGTGGTCATGGAGAACATGCGGCCCGGTGTCGCCGAGCGCCTCGGCGTCGGCTACGAGCGACTGAGCCAGATCAACCCGCGACTCGTCTATTCTTCGGTCACCGCGTTCGGCTCCAGCGGGCCTGACTCTGATCGACCCGGCTTCGATCCCGTCTTTCAGGCGCTGGGCGGTCTGATGACGTTGCAGGGCTTCGGCGGGCCGCCCGCGTACCTCAGGACCGCGCCGGTCGACTACTACACCGCGGCATTGGCGACGCAGGCTATTCTCTCGGCGCTCTTCGCGCGCGAGCGGACGGGCCGCGGCCAGCGCGTCGAGACCTCGCTGCTGCGCGGGGTGCTGGCGCTCCAGTCGGGCGTGGCGATCGACTATCCGACCAAGCCCACCTTGGTGCGCGACAACCCGACCTATCGCCTCTACCAGGCGGGCGACCAGACGTGGTTCTTCCTGGCGGTCGGCAACCAGGCGTTCTGGGCGAAGCTCTGCAAGGCACTCGAGCTCGATCATCTGGCCGACGATCCGCGCTTCGCGTCGTGGATCGCGCGGCTCGAGAACAACCAGGCGCTCCTGCCGCTGATCGAGGCCAAGTTCAAATCGAAGCCGCGCAATCACTGGCTCGAGGTGCTCGCCAAGCACGACATCCCGGCGGCGCCGGTCCAGAGCGTCCTCGAGTACCTCGACCACCCGGCGGTGCGGCATCACGACATGGTGCGCGAGTACGACCATCCCGAAGTGGGCCGGCTGCGCATGATGGGCCAGCCGATCGCGTTTCGCGGAACGCCGACGCGCGATCCCGGCCCGGCGCCGACGCTCGGCCAGCACACCGACGCCGTGCTCCACGAGCTCGGCTACACCGATGACGACATCGCCGGCCTCGCCGCGCGCGGCGTGTGCCGTCGCGGGAAACCCTAGCGCGGCCGCGCGGGAGACATCGCACCGATGGCCTACGAGGCGATTCGCTACGAGCTGACCGGCGGCATCGCGACGATCACGCTCAACCGCCCCAACGTCCACAACGCGATGAACGAGAAGATGCGCGAGGAGCTGACCGCCTGCTTCGGCGAGCTCGCGCTGAGCGCGGAGGCGCGCGTGATCGTCGTCACCGGCGGGGGTGAGCGCGCGTTCTCGGCCGGCGCGGACATCCGCGAGTTCGTCACGCCCCAGGTGCCCGTGAAGTTCCGCGATTCGCGCCGTCGGGTCGATTTCCGGGCCGCGATGGAGCGCTGCGGCCAGCCGATCATCGCCGCGATCCGCGGCTTCGCGCTGGGCGGCGGGCTCGAGCTGGCGCTCGCCTGCGACATCCGGATCGCCGGCGAGGACTCGCTGCTGGGATTGACCGAGGTGAATCTCGCGATCATCCCGGGCGGCGGCGGTACCCAGCGGCTGCCCCGGCTCGTCGGCCGCGGCAAGGCGCTCGAGATGATCCTGACCGGCGCGCGGATCGATGCGCGTGAGGCCCTGCGCATCGGGCTGGTCGAGCGCGTGGTCCCGGCCGCCGAGGTGCAATCCTCGGCTCAGGAGCTGGCCAAGCAGCTCGCGGAGCGGGCGCCGATCGCGATGCGCTACGCGAAGGAAGCGGTCGTGAAGGGGCTCGGCATGTCGCTGGAGGACGGGCTGCGCCTCGAGAACGATCTCGCGACACTCCTCCGGACCACCGAGGACCGCATCGAGGGCGCGAAGGCGTTTCTCGAAAAGAGAAAGCCGCGCTTCACCGGCCAGTAGTGGCGCCGTTCGCCTACTACGGACGGCTCACGCGCTCGCAGCAGGCCGTCTATCGAAAGAGCGACGCCCTCGTCGAGATCCGGCTCGAAGATCCGGCCTCACTTCACTCCCGCGTCGCGGCGCTCGAGGCGGCGCTCAACACCGAGGAGCGGGCGGCCACCGAGCGCGCGAGCCAGGAGCTGGTCGCCGGGCTCACCGATGCGATGGGGCTGCCGGACGTGCGCGTCGAGGTCCTGGCCGCGCGGCCGCACTCGCGCTGGGGCGAGCTGCACGGCCTCTACACACAGGAGCGCGGCCGCAAGCCGAAGATCCAGCTCTGGATGCGGACGGCCAAGAAGAAGCGCGTCGTCGCGTTTCGCTCGTACTTGCGCACGCTGCTCCACGAGGTCGGTCACCACGTCGACTACACCGGGCTCAGGCTCCCGGAGTCGTACCATACGCAGGGGTTCTACAAGCGCGAGTCGAGCCTGTTCCACCAGCTGGTGCCCGAGACCAAGGGGAGAGTGACGATGGCGACGATGGAAGAGTACGCGAAGCTACCGGCCGACGAGCGGATGCGGCGCATGGCGCGCACCGCCGACGAGCTCGCCGCCGCGATCCGCGACCGCGACGAGGCGGCCCTCTCGCGCCGCCCCGACGCGAAGAACTGGGCCGCGAAGGAGGCGCTCTGCCACCTGCGCGACGTCGAGGAGATGTTCATCGGCCGCTTCGGGATGATCCTCGCGATGGACAATCCGAAGCTCGCGTTCGATCCGACCACGCCCGATCGCTGGGCCGAGGAGCGGCAGTACCTGCGAAACGACGCCCAGCTCGCGCTGTCGGCGTTCCGCACGCGCCGCGACGAGTCGCTGGCGCTGCTGCGCACCTTGACGCCGGAACAGTGGAAGCGCGCCGGTGTCCACGCCACGCGTGGGCCCATCACGATCAACGACTTCGTCACCTTGATGGCGTGGCACGACGACAACCAC
>DATEMW010000424.1:0-4247 GCA_035275385.1 Candidatus Methylomirabilota bacterium
AGGCTGAGCCGCCACACCTCGCGCGTCAGCAAGCCCGCCCACCAGTAGCCGACGAGGATCGCGCCCTGGTTCACGACGAAGAACGCCTGGAGATTGGCCTTCACCGCACGGGCGCTCCAGCGCTGCGTCGCCGCGTAGAGCACGACCGGCGGTCCCGGGAGGCCGACCGCACCGCCGATCGTCCCGGCGAGGACGCCGGCGCCGATGCCCCACCGGTGGCCCTCGAGCTTCTCGGGATAGAGCCCGCGAATCTCGAGCACGAAGGCCACCACGAGCATCAGCCCGATCAGGCGGTTCAAGAGGCTCGGCGGCAGCGCGGCGAGCCCCCACACGCCGAGCGGCGTGCCCACGATCGTGCCGATCGTGAGATCGAGGAGCGCGCGCGGCTCGACGCTCTCGCGCAGCTGAACCAGCAGCACCAGCGACATGACTGCCGCGTAGATCGTCAACAGCACGATCGCGTCCGCGGGGGACATCAGATACGGCAGGAAGGCCATCGCGACGAGCGCGATGCCGAACCCGGCGAGCCCCATCACGAAGCTCGACGCGGCGATGACCGCGGCGGCCGCCGCCCAGGCGAGGGTCACGCGTCGGGGATCAGTCGCGCGGCGCCGGCGAGGTGCGCGAGCGCCACCACGGATAGAAGGGCGGCAGATCCGCGCTCGGCCGCAAGGTGAACCGCGCCGGCCGCTTCTCGAGGAACGCGCTCACGCCCTCGCGGGCGTCGGCGGAGCGCCCGGTCCAGAACATCCCGAGCGAATCGAGCCGATGCGCCTCCATCGGATGGTCGGCGCCGAGGAGCTTCCACATCATCTGCCGCGCGAGCGCGACCGAGACCGCCGAGGTGTTGTCGGCGATCTCGCGCGCGAGCCGACGCGCCGTCGGCAAGAGCGCGTCCGGCGCGACCACGCGGCTCACGAGCCGGCCGGCCAGCGCCTCGTCGGCGCCGAACACGCGTCCGGTGTAGACCCATTCGGCCGCCTGGCTGATCCCGACCAGCCGGGGCAGGAACCAGGTGCTGGCCGCCTCGGGGACGACGCCGCGCCGGGCGAAGACGAAGCCGATGCGCGCGTCGGAGGACGCGATCCGGATGTCCATCGGCAGGGTCAAGGTGATGCCGAAGCCGACCGCGGCCCCGTTGATCGCCGCGATCACGGGCTTCTTCATGTCGAAGATGCGCAAGGTCACGGTGCCGCCGCCGTCGCGATGCTCCTCCGCGCTGGCCGCGCGGCCGCGCGCGGCGGAATCGAACGTCGACCCGCCGCCGCTCAGATCGGCCCCTGCGCAGAACGCGCGGCCGGCGCCGGTGACGACGACCGCGCGGACGCGATCGTCGGCGTCGGCGCGGTCCCAGGCCTCGTTGAGCTCATCGATCGTGTTCGTCGTGACGGCGTTGAGGCGCTCGGGCCGGTTCAGGGTGACCGTGCAGACTCCGTCCTCGACGTCGTAGCGGATGTCGGAGAAGGGCGTCACTGCTCGATCTGGAACTCGATGCGGCCCTCGGCGCTCTCGTCGCTCACAGGAGGCAGCGCCGGGGCGTCGACGAGCCGCTCGGCGGCGATGCCTTCCGAGGTGGTCAGCGCGTTGCGGACGGCCGCGACGCGTCGCTGGAGCAGCTCGGTCATCCGCCCGTCCGGCACTTCCTCGCGCTCGCGAAGCGCGGTCAGCCGCTCCTCGTCCGACTCGGGCGGCTTGACGTCGGGCAGCTGCTCCTTGAACGCCACGGCGATGGCGGCGCGATAGTCCGCGATCCCGCGCTCCTTCTGCAGGCGCTGGATCTTCAGCACGACCTCCTGCGCCTTGAGGCTCTCGGCATCGCGCGGGGCCGGGACCGGCGCCAGGGCGAACTTGATCATCGGCGCCTTTTTCAGAAAGCCGCCGACTTCGGTCAGGTGCTTGGCCATCTCGGGCGACACGTCGGCGCTGCCGGGGGCGAACGTGACCGCGTCGACCTGCAGATCGTCGAGCGAATCGCTCTTGCCCTTGAAAAGCTTGTTGATCGAGCGGAACGGGGCCGCCACGATGTTGGTGAGCGCGTTCTTGACGGCGGTCCAGATCGCGTCGCCCATGCCGGCCTTGACCTGACTCAGCTCGCCGGAGAGCGGCACGTTGACCTGGATGCCGTTGTCCGCGTCGGTGATCAGCGCGACGATCATGCCGAGCGGCAGGCCGATCTTCTTCTTGACCTCGTCGTTCTGCCGGGTGGGCGCGACGGTCAGGTTGCGCACGATGACTTCGTTCTCGGCGGTGAGCTGGTTCTTCTCGATCCGGTAGTGCACCTTGACCGCGAGCTGGCCGGTCTTCATCGCCCAGGCGATCAGCGGGTCCGCGTACGGGTTCACGCTCGTCAGCTTGAAATCGCGCAGCTCGCCCGAGAGATCGGCGTACACTTCGCCGAACGGCGCGACCTCGCCCTTCAGGTCGAACGCCGAGTTGCCGCCGATGACCGCCTGCGTTGTCACCCGCGCGCGCCGGCCCGGCGTCGTGCTGAGGCCTTCGATCGTGACGGCCAGTCGGGACAACGATTCGGTGAAGGGCGGCGTGGTCGTGCGGTCCACGAACTGCGCGTAGCCGTCTTCGAGAACGAACATGCCGATCTCGACCGGAATCGGGATCGGGCCCGCGGGCTGACCGTCGGGCGAGGTCCGCGGCGCCGCTTCCTTCTGGGGTGGCTCGGGTTTTTCGGGCTCTCGCCTGGCAGCCTCGGGCTTCGCGTCGACCTTGGCCGGATCGAGCTCGAAGAGCTTCCGCAGCGAGATCGCGCCGTCCGCCTCTCGCTCGACACGCACGTCCGGTTTGGTGAGCGTGATCTTCGACACCTTCGCGTACTTGGGCCACGAGAAGTCGATCCCGTCGAGCCGCAAGCGCTGGAACCCTGCCGTCGGCGTCTTCTGGCCGGGCGCCAGGATCGCGAACTTGTCGATCTGGTTCCAGCCGCGCGAGGTCGCCGTCAGCACCCCGTTGTCGAGCGTGATGTGATTGCGGTTCTCGCCGTGGAAGACTCCGGCGAACCGCGCCTTGACCGGGATGTAGGGCTGGTAGGGGTCGATCGATCCGTCGCGCAGCGACACATTGAAGTCGACGTCGAGCGGCTGCGGCGTGGCCGAGCCCTTCATCTCGACGCGCCCCGACTTCGGCATGGTCATCGAGATCACGAAGGCCGCCGGACCTTCGCTCGGCCAGCTGACGTCCTTGATGTCGGCCGTGAGGTTCGTGATCGCGAGCGTGTTGACGGGCTTGACCGCCTCGTCCCGGAAAGTGGCGCCGCCGTTTCGCAGTACGACTTGCTCGACCTTCAGCTTGAACTCGGGCGCAGGCGCGCCGGCCGCCGGCGCCGCTGGGGTCGACTCTTGCGCCGGCGTGCCGGCTTTCGGCGCGTCGCCCTTCGCAGCGGCGGGACGCTCGGCGAGCGCCAGGAGATCGATCTTCTTTTGCGCGTCCCTGACCGCGCGCACCGACGGTGCCTCGAGCTCGACGGCGGCGATGACGGCGGAGCGCGCCACGAGATCGGCCTCTTTGATCTTGACGCCGAGCCGCGACACCTTGAAGAACGGCTCGCCGCGGCCGGCCTGGAAGACTTCGAGCCCGTCCAGGGTGACGTCGCCCTTGACGGTGCCGCGCTTCAAGCCCTCGGGCGCGAGCTCGATCGCGAGCGCCATCGCGAGGCTCGCGCGGCCGGCGTGGGCCGCGGCGGGCACGCTCGGCGGCACGTACGGGCGCACCTGCGCGAGGTCGAAGCCGTCGACGGTGACCCGCCCCGCAACCGCCAGCGGCTTGAGCACCAGCGCATCGCTCTTCACACTGATCGGCGTGCCGTTGAGCTTCATGCTCGTCTCGAGCCGTCCGGGCTGCGCGTCGCGGCGGGTCGTGAGGCCGCTCGCGTCGAGCGTCATCTCGTCGAGCCGCCACGTGCTCTCGGGAGACGTGGTGAGGTCGCGCGCGTTCACGGTCAGGCGGCGGACGGACACGCGGCTGAGCGTGACCGTCCACGGCGACGACGTCGACTCCGCGGACTTCGAGGTCTGAGGGGGGGCGTTGGCGCCGCGCAGGTTGTCCAGGATGTCGGAGAAGTCGAACTCGACAGGGCCGCGCCGGAGGAGACTGACCGTCGTGCCCGCGACGCTGAGCTCCGTCACGCGCACGTCGCGGCGAAACAGCGGGAGATAGTCCACGCGGACGTCGAGCCGCTCGACCTCGAACGCGCGCTCGTTCACCCCGCGCTTGGCGACGTTCAGGCCCTTGAGCGC
>DATEMW010000425.1:0-11059 GCA_035275385.1 Candidatus Methylomirabilota bacterium
GACACGCGCACGAAGAGCGATGCCGGGAAGCCCGATCTTCCGAAGAACGGCGCGCCGAAGAACGATCTCGCACGCAGCGATGCTGCCAAGGGCGACCTCGCGCCGACCTGGCGGAAGTTCCTCGATCGGCTGACGAGCACCTTCGAGCCGCGGCCGACGCCCGCCGGCGAGTCTCCGCGGGCCGGCGCTCCGCCTCAGGCGGCGCCCGCCCAGCCGGCCCCGTTGGTGCTGCAGCCGTTCGCCGCGGACATCGAGGTCGATGCGCATGAAGTCGCTCCGGACGAGGTCGTCGACGAGTCCCACGAAGTGGCGACGGACCTGAACGACAATCAGCGGCGCGCCCTTCAGGGACTCACGCTGCCCGACAACGGCGAGCTCGCCCCGCAGTGGCGAAAGTTCCTCGATCATCCGGCGCTCGACGAGAACAAGATCAGCGTGGTCCGCGGCTATCTGCAGCGCGAGTTCCCGCTGTGCACGGTCTACGACTTCTTCGACTTCCAGCGTAATGCCCAGGTCTTCCAGCTCCAGGACAACCACGGCAAGGTCACGCAGCTGATCACGATGACGGCCGAGTTCTTCGACGCGCACCGCGATCTCGAGATCCGCGCGTGGATCGAAAAGCATCGACTCGCCCAGGCGATGCGGCAGGCGGGACAGGCTGGCGTGCTGGTCTCGCAGGCCGGCCTTCAGATCGAGAAGCGGTAGCGCGTTCGCCGACGTCTAGCCGCCCCACCTCCAGAACAACGCTCGCTCCGGCGAGATCCTGATCACGGTCGCGGTGTCCCGATCGAGCCCCATCGTGCGGTACTGCGCGTACTTCGACACGAGCAGGTCGACCGCACCCGCTCGTTCGGCTCCTTCGGTGAGCACGTCGGCCCGCCCCTCGACGATCACCCAGCAGAGACGCGACCAGTCCTCGTCGTAGCGGTCGACCGTGAGCGAGACGCGCGGGTTCTCGGCGATGTTGCGCAGCCGCCGGAGCTGCCGGGCGGCGACTCGCTTGGGCTTGGCGTCGATTGCCGAAAAGCACGCGCGGCCGTCGTACACGTAGCACACCGGTACGACGAGCGGCTGCCCCGCCTGGTTCGCCGTGCCGAGCCGTGCGATACGGCTCTGATAGAGGAGCTCGGCGGCGTAGGCGGGGAGCTCGTTCACCGAATCAGCTTGGCGTACTGATCCAGGAGCGGCAACACGGCGTCGCGCCCCTCGGAGGGCAATCGCAAGATCGCCCGCGTGATGCCGGCCGCGGCGTACCCATCGAGCGTGGCGCGCTCGGCCTTGGCGCCGAACACCGAGACCGAGATCTTGCCGGGGTCGCGGCCGGCGCGCGTCGCCCGCGCCTTCAGGTCGGCCAGGCCGGGCAGGATCGCATCGGCGTTTCGCCCGCGCGGGAACCAGCCGTCGCAGAAATCTACGACGCGCTGTAGAGTGTGCCCGCTCTCGCCGCCGAGCAGGATCGGCGGGTGCGGCTTCTGTGCGGGTTTGGGGTACGACCAGATCGGATCGAAGTTCACGAACTCGCCGTGGTACTGCGCTTCGTCCTTCGTCCAGATCTCCTTCATCGCGAGGATCCGCTCACGCAGCAGGCGGAAGCGGCTCTTGAACTCGGTGCCATGATTTTCCATCTCTTCCGCATTCCAGCCGGCTCCAATGCCGAAGAGGAAGCGTCCGTTCGAGAGCAGATCGAGGCTCGCGATCGTCTTCGCCAGCGTGATCGGATCGTGCTCGACGACGAGACAGATGCCCGTCCCGACCTTCAGGTTCTTCGTGACGGCCGCGGCCGCGGTGAGCCCGATGAACGGGTCGAGCGTGTGCGAGTACTCCTTGGGCAGGGGGCCACCGCCCCCGAACGGCGAGCGCCGGCTCGTGGGGATGTGCGTGTGCTCGGTGACGAACAACGACTCGAACCCGCGCTCTTCCGCGGCCCGCGCGAGCTCGTCGATCCGGATCGAGTAGTCGGTCGGGAAGATGAAGACGCCGTAGTGCATGGCTCCTCCTCAGGAATGCGTCACGCGAGCGAGCGGCTCACGCGAAGACGGTTTCGGGAAGAAACGCCGACACGATCCAGTTGGGCGCGTCGACGATCTCGCTGATCTTGAGATCGACCGCGACGCTGCAGAGGATGTACGCCTCCTCGCGGCCGAGTCCGCGCTCGGCGACCAGGTGCTCGATCATGTACCGAATCGCCTGCTGCGCGTTGGCGAAGAGATCGGGGCCGTTGGCCGTCGTCACGTAGCACGGCCCGCGCTCGGCCGCTCCTGACAGCGGCCCGCGCGTCCGGAACCGAGGCTCGCGAAGCCCGCGCCCCGACTCGAGGCCGAATCGGAGTGTGACCCGGCCCATCATCTCGATCGCGGTGACGCAGACCTCGCCATCGCCCTGAGCCGCGTGGGCGTCGCCGACGCTGAACAGGGCACCATCGACCCAGACCGGCAGCATCAGGGTCGTGCCGGCGACGAGCTGCTTGATGTCCATGTTGCCGCCGTTCTTCCGCGGCGGCATTGTGCTGTGACCCCCCGGCTCGTCGAGCGCCGTTCCCATCACGCCCGGGAAGGGCGCGATCGGTACCCGGATGTCGCGGCGGCCGACCATGCGCGCGTGGGTCGGATCGGTGAGATCCCAGATCGTCAGGAATGGCTTGGAGAATTCCGCTTCCGGCATGAGGCCCCGCCCCGGTCGGATGGCCGTCCACCCAAAATCGGCGGCGGGCTTGACGTCGAGGATCTCGACCGTGAGCACGTCCCCGGGCCCCGCGCCGCGCACCGCGACAGGTCCCGTGAGCGGATGGCCGCGGAACGGTCCACGACCCAGGACGTCGTCGTGCGTGGACTTTCGCGAGTAGTAGCCGTCGGCGGCATCGCGCGTGTCGAAGACGACGGTGTCGCCCGGGTCGATCGTGAGCCGCGGGGCCAGCGCGTTGTTCCACTCCCGGTGAATCGTCTCGCGGTCGAGCTGATGTGTCGCCATCACGCCATCTCGTTCCAGACGACCATACCGGTGCCCGAGCGCCACGCGACCGCGGGCATGTAGGCGAGGACGTCGGCGGGGCCCCGCGTGCACGCCAGCACCAGCACCCAGGCGAGCAGCTCCGCGGTCCCGCCGGAGCCGGCTTCCTCCATGCGCTCGAGCGTGCACTCGCGCAAGAGGGCCGCGTGGTCACCGCGCTTGAGGAGATCGAGGAACCAGCGATCGAACTCTTCGTCGACCCAGAAGTAACGGGGCCCGCCCGGCTCGTGCGAGAGCCCGCCGGTGGCGATGACCGCGACTCGCTCGTTGCCGGGGTAGGCCTTCAGCATGTCCCGCATCAGCGTGCCGACGTGATACGCGCGCTCGGGCGTCGGGATCGGAGGCACCGTGCAGTTCATCGTGACCGGCACCAGCCGGAACCGCGCGTCAGGGTTCAGATAGTGCGTCGGCACCGAGATGCCGTCGTCGAACTGCATCTGACGCAGGTAGGCGAGCGAGAGGCCGCGCCGCGCCCCCTCGTTGACGAGCCACCGGGCCAGCGCGGCATCGCCGGGTACGCGGTAGGGTTCCATCGCGAGCCACTCGTCGAACCAGTCGGCCGGACCGGAGTGCTCCTCGCCGATGCCGACGGTGTATTCCGGCATGTTGTTGATCGGCCAGTTGAGCAGGTGATCGTTGCTGAACATCACGACGACGTCGGGACGGGCCGCGACCAGACGGCGCCGCATCTCGGCGGTCGCCTGGAGCGCCTGCTGCTGATAGTCCTGGGATGCTCGCGTGAACCACCCCGTGAGCCCGGGCGAATGAGTCATGGCCATCGCGGCGACGATCTCGGCCATTATTGCCCCCGCTCGAGGCGCGCCTGGAGCGCCATCGCCTTCGCGGTCTCTTCCGGGTAGGCGCGCTGGTAGCACTCGAGCGCCGCGCTCGCGTTGCTGTTGTGCGCGGCGCCGAAGAAGAGGCGCAGGATCTGCGGCACGTAGTACTGGTGCACGCCGAGGTCCATCATCCGGCGCGGATCCTTGTCGCGTACGGCTTCGTACTCCGCGCGGCTCAACCCGAATTCGCGGGCGAGCCCTTCGAGATCGGTCAGGAACCGCGCGCGCAGCGCCGGGTCGCGGCGCACGTGAAAGATCATCTCGTTGACCGGCAGAGTCTTGTCGCAGCGCTCCACGTTGCCCATTTCAGCTGCCTCCGGCCTTGAGCACCTTGGGATTGATCTTGAGGAACATGATCACGCAGCGCTCGCTGCCCAGATTTCGGACGTCGTGGGGCACGTTCGCCGGAAACTTCACGACGGCACCCGCCGGCACGACCACCTCGGCGCCGTCGATGCTCATGTTCGCCGTGCCCTCGAGGACGAAGATCGCTTCCTCTTCGCGCGGGTGACTGTGCATGACGGTCGACTGGCCCGGCTCGTAGCAGGCGATCTCCGACCAGAGCTGATCGGTCTTGAAGAGCATCTTGCGCACGCGCTTGTCGGCGGCGAACGCCTTGAGCTGGTTGAGATCGAAGACCTGGGCGACTCCCGTCGTCGCGGCAACCGCGGTCTCGTCCATAGGTGAACTCTCCTCCGGGACTGGCCGACAGTTTACCTCGGATCGGGCGACCTGCTCTTGACTTGCCGCGGGTTTGGATCGACAGTGCCTCGTCGATTCGACCGACACCAGCCATGGAGATCAAGCCCGTTCGAGGCTATCGCTACGCCGGTAGCGAAGCGCGTGACATCTCGGCGGTCGTGGCGCCTCCGTACGACCAGATCAGCCCTGAGACGCAGGACCGCCTGTACGCGATGAGCCCACACAACATCGTGCGCGTCAGCTATCCAAAGAACTCCGCCGACAAGTATCGCGTCGCCAACGAAATCCTACAAACCTGGGTGGCCGGCGGCATCTGGGTCCGCGACGACCGCCCCGCGATCTATCCGTATCACCAGACGTATACCGTCGACGGGCGGTCGGTGACGCGCACGGGCTTCGTCGCGCTCGGCACGGTCAGCGACTACGCGCGCGGCGTCGTGCTCCCGCACGAGCGCACCCATACGGGGCCCAAGCGCGACCGGATGGAGCTTCTCGAGGCGACGGGCGCCGATATCGGCCTCTTGTTCATGCTCACCGCCGATCCCGGCGGCGAGCTCCGGCGCGCGACGACGCCGATCGGCGAGCCGGTCGCCGAGGCGCGCGATCTCAAGGGCGAGCTGCACCGGTTGTGGCGTCTCACCGAGCCGGCGGCGCTCCGTCGTGTCCAGGAGCTGATGGCGACGCGGCAGGTGATCATCGCCGACGGTCACCATCGCTACGAGACCGCTGTCGCGTACGCCGAGCGCCACCCCGATGCAGGCCACAAGCTCATGGCGTTCTTTGCTCTGGAAGCGCCGGGTCTCACGATCCTGCCGAATCATCGGCTCGTGCACGGCATACGCGCGTTCGACTTCGAGGATTTCGTGCAGATGTCGGCCCGCTGGTTCGAGGTCTCGCCGCTCGCCGATCCATCGACCGTCGAGCTCGAGAACCGCACGATCGCCGTCGTGAGCGGGCCGGACGCGGCGCTGCTGCGGCTCAAGCCGGGCGCGCGTGATCACATTGCGTGGCCCGAAGGGCGCTCGGCGGCCTGGCGGGCGCTCGCCGTCTCGATCCTGCACGAGGGGCTGCTCCGCTCGCTGCTCGGTATCACCGACGCCAAGCTCGACGAGAAGACGCACGTGGACTACACCGCCGACCGCGCCGAGGCGATCGCACTGGCGCGAGAAGGCAAGTATCAGGCGGCCTTCCTGATCGCGCCGACGACGGTCGACGAGCTGCAGGCGATCGTCAGCGGCGGCGAGCTCCTGCCGCAGAAGTCGACGCACTTCTATCCCAAGCTGCTCGACGGCCTCGTCTTTCATCGTCTTTGGGGCGAATGAGCGCCGGCGACTCGCCTCCGCTGCGCTATACGGGCATGCGCATCAAGCGGCTCGAGGATCCGCGGCTCCTCAGCGGCCGCGGCCGCTATCTCGACGACCTGGCGCTCCCGCGCATGCTGTTCGCGAGCTTCGTGCGAAGCCCGCACGCGCACGCGCGCATCGTCCGGATCGACGCCGGGGCGGCCCGCGCGCTGCCGGGCGTGGTCGCAGTTCTCACCGCCGACGATCTGCGAAGCGCGGCGAAACCGCTGGCGCCGCGCCTGGACGGCACGGGCTTCACGCCGACGGCCTGGCCGGCGCTGGCGGACGGCGTCGCGCGCTACTGCGGCGAGGCGGTGGCGGCGGTCGTGGCCGCGAGCCCGTACGTCGCGGCCGACGCGTGCGAGCTCGTGACCGTCGACTGGGAGCCGAGACCTGCCGTCGCCACTATCGAGCAGGCGCTCGCGTCCCAGCAGATCCTGTTCGAGCGCCGTCATCGTCAGGGCGACGTCGACGGCGCGTTCGCGCGCGCCGCGATCGTCTTACGCGAGACGTTCGAGCACGGCCGCTGCGCTCCGTCGCCGCTCGAAGTCCGCGGCGCTCTCGCCGATTGGGACGGCGAGGCGCTCACGATCTGGTCGGGCAGCCAGTCCCCGTCGATGATGCGGACCGCGCTGGCCGAGGCGCTCGGCTTGCCGCACGCGCGCGTCAGGATCATCACGCCGGACGTCGGCGGCGGCTTCGGGCTCAAGATGCAGGTCTTTCCAGAGGATGTAGCGCTCGGCGCGCTCTCTCGACGGCTGGGGCGGCCGGTGAAGTGGATCGAGGAACGCCGAGAGAATCTGGTCGCAGCGACCCAGGCGCGCGGCCAGCGGACGACCGTCGAGCTCGCCGCCGCGGCCGACGGCACCGTGCTCGCGCTCCGTGCCCGGGTGATGTCGGACAACGGCGCCTATCATGCCTATCCGACGACCGGTGTTCTCGAGCCACTCGGGACCGCGAGCATCATGCCGGGTCCGTATCGCATCTCGGCCTACGAGTTCGAGGCGCTCGCGCTGGCGACCAACAAGCCGCCGCTCGGCGCCTATCGCGGCGTGGGCATGACGATGGGCGCGTTCGTCGCCGAGCGGATGCTAGATCTGCTCGCCGAACGCCTGCAGCTCGACCCGGCGGAGGTGCGGCGCCGCAACCTCATCCCGCGCAACGCGTATCCGTTCACGTCGGCGACCGGCTACACGTATGACAGCGGCGATTACCCGAAGGCGCTGGAGGAAGCGCTCGCCGCCGTCGGCTACGAGGATCTTCGTCGCGAGCAGCGCTCCGGGCGAGCCGACGGCCGGCTCATGGGGATCGGCATCGCGTGCTACACGGAGTACACCGGGATGGGATCGGCGGGATTTCGGCGGCGCGGAGCGGTGGAGGTGCCGGGCATCGAGGCCGCGACGGTGACCGTCGACGCGGACGCCACGGTCCGGTGCTCGGTGAGCTTTCCGACGCAGGGCCAGGGGCACGCGACCACGATCGCGCAGCTCGTGGCCGATCGGCTGGGCCTGCGCCTCGAGGACGTGCGTCTCGAGCGCGCCGACACGGCCGAGTCGCCGCGGGGCAGCGGCACCTTCGCGAGCCGCGGCACCGTGGCCATGGTCGGCAGCGCGGCCGTCGCGGCCGACCAGATCGGCGACAAGCTCCGGATTCTCGCGGCCCACCGGCTCGAGGCGGCTCACCGCGACGTGGAGCTCTCCGGCGGGCGCGCCTTCGTGCGCGGCTTTCCGGACCGGTCGGTCGCGCTGGCCGAGATCGCGCGAATGGCCTATTCTCCGCCGCGGGGCGGCCTTCCCGACGGCGTGGCGCCCGGCCTCGCGGCGACGGTGTACTGCGACCTGCCCGGCCCGACCTTTTCCGGCGCCGTGCACGTCGCGGTCGTCGAGGTCGATCCCGCCACGGGGCGCGTTGCCCTCAAGCGGTATGCTCTCGTCGAGGACTGTGGACGCGTGATCAATCCGGTGATCGTGGAGGGGCAGATTCACGGCGCCGTCGCCCAGGGCATCGGCGAGGCACTGCTCGAATCGGTCGTGTACGACGGTGACGGCCAGCTGCTCACCGCGACGCTCATGGACTACGCGCTTCCGAGAGCCGACGACCTGCCGTCGTTCGAGGTCAGTCACCTCGAGACTCCTTCGCCGCTGACACCCGGCGGCGTCAAAGGCATGGGCGAGGGCGGTACGATCGGCGCGCCCGCGACGATCGCCAACGCCGTCGCCGATGCCGTGCGCCATCTCGGCGTGCAGATCACCACGCTTCCGATTCGCCCGGAGTCGCTCCTCGGCCGCTCCGCGATGCGTGCGGAGCGACCGACATGAGGACTTCGTAATGGGAAAGCAGGACATCGACATCGCGCGCGCCGTGAAGCTCCAGCCGATCCAGGCGATCGGCGAGACCCTCGGGTTGAACGGTGGCGACCTCGAGCCGTACGGCAGCTACAAGGCCAAGATCCGCTGGGAGGCGATCCAGCGCGCGAGCACTCGGCCGGACGGCGCACTGGTGCTGGTCACGGCGATGACGCCGACGCCGGCCGGTGAGGGCAAGTCGACGACGACGATCGGCCTGGCCGACGGTCTGAGACGCCTCGGCAAGCGCGCGATCGTCGCGATCCGCGAGCCGTCGCTCGGGCCCGTGTTTGGCGTCAAGGGCGGCGGTACGGGCGGCGGCCACGCGCAGATCGCGCCGATGGAAGACATCAACCTGCACTTCACCGGCGACATGCACGCGATCACCGCCGCCCACAATCTCCTGGCGGCGATGCTCGACAACCACCTGACGCAGGGCAACGCGCTCGGTCTCGACGTGAGACGCATCATCTGGAAGCGCGTGCTCGACATGAACGACCGCGCGCTGCGCCGGCTCGTCATCGGCCTGGGCGGCACCGCGCACGGCGTGCCGCGCGAGAGCGGCTTCGACATCACGGTCGCCTCGGAGGTCATGGCGATCCTTTGTCTCTCGAAGGATCTTCAAGACTTCAAGGCGCGCGTGGAGCGTGTGATCGTTGCCGAGAAGGCCGACGGTACGCTGGTCCCGGCGCGCGAGCTCCGCGCGGCGGGCGCGATGGCCGTGCTCATGAAGGACGCGATCAAGCCCAATCTCGTGCAGACCCTCGAGGCCACGCCCGCGCTGGTCCACGGCGGCCCGTTCGCCAACATCGCGCATGGCTGCAACAGCCTCATCGCGACGCGGCTCGGCCTCAAGCTCGGTGAGATCCTGGTCACCGAGGCGGGATTCGCGAGCGATCTGGGCGCCGAGAAGTTCGTCGACATCAAGTGCCGCACCGGCGGCCTCGTGCCCTCCGCCGCGGTGATCGTGGCCACCACCCGCGCGCTCGCGATGCACGGCGAGGAGAACCTGGCCAAACACGTCGAGAACGTGCGTCTCTTCGGGCTGCCGCCGGTCGTCGCGCTCAACCGCTTCACCGATGACACGGACGCGGCCGTCAACGGGGTAAAGGCCACCTGCAAGACGCTTGGCGTGCCGTGCGCCGTATCGCAAGGCTGGGAGCTCGGCGGCGCCGGCATGACCGACGTGGCCGGCATGGTCCTCGACGCGATCCGTTCGGCGGACAAGTCGAAGTTCCAGCACGTCTACCCGGACGACCTGCCGCTCGCGGGCAAGCTCGACATCCTGGCCAAGCGCGTGTACGGCGCCGACGGGGTCACCTTGTCGGCCGCGGCCGCGGGCAAGCTACAGCGCTACGAGTCGCTCGGCTACGGGCGGCTGCCGGTGTGCGTGGCGAAGACGCAGAACTCGCTCAGCGACGACGCCAAGCGCCAGGGCCGGCCGCGCGGCTTCACGATCACGGTCCGCGACGTGTCGCTCTCGGCCGGAGCCGGGTTCGTCGTCGCCTACGCGGGCGACATTCTCACAATGCCCGGACTGCCGAAGGTGCCGGGAGCCGAAGGGATCGATATCGACGCCAACGGTAACGTTGTCGGGCTGTTCTGAAAGGGCAGGGGGGCCCAGCCCCTATGCTACGATCGACGCAGCATGCGCGCGGTCCTTCTCGGTACCGGAAGCCCACCGCCGAACCCGAAGCGGCGGGGTCCCGCGACGCTCCTCTCGCTCGGTGACGAGCGATTCCTGGTCGACGCCGGCTCGGGCGTCGGCGCTCAGCTCGTTCAGGCCGGCGTGCGGCCGTGGGACTGGCCGCGCGTCTTCATCACGCATCACCACTCGGACCACACGATCGATCTGGGCCATCTGCTGATCACGCGCTGGATCACCGGGCAGAACGCGCCGTTCGAGGTGTATGGGCCGGCCGGCACGCGGCGCCAGGTCGACAAGCTGCTGGACTATCTCGACTGGGACATCGAGGTGCGGCGCTCGCACATGCACGATCGGCGGCCGCCCGAGGTTCGCGTCACCGAGATCGAGGAAGGAAAAGTCCTCGATACCGGCGCGGTACGGGTCAGCGCGTTTCTCGTCGACCACGATCCCGTCAAGCCCGCCTTCGGGTTCAAGTTCGAGGGCGGCGGCCGGTCGGTCGTCGTCTCGGGTGACACGCGGCCCTCGGAGAACCTCGTGCGCTGGAGCCAGGGCGTCGACTGCCTCATTCACGAATGCTGCGAGATGGCCAAGACCTCGTGGTTCCCGGGCTGTGGCTGGCCGACCCTCGAGGAGAAGGTGCGTGACCTCGCGTCGTATCACACGCAGCCGGCGGACATCGGCCGCGTGGCGCGCGACGCCCGCGCGAAGAAGCTCGTGATCACGCACCTGATGCCGGGCTCGGTGCCCACCGAGCTCGCGGTCGCGGCCCAGCGTGACTTCGCCGGGGCGGTCGCCGTCGGCGAGGACCTGGTGGAGGTCTGAGTCGTGGGCCGCGCCACCGAGCACCCCGTCGATCTCTCGGTGGCGCTCCGATGGCTCGGCGGTGACCGGCGTCTGCTCTCCGAGTTGGTCGGAATCTTCGTCGAGGACGGGCCCAAGCGCGTGCAGGCGATCCGCTCGGCGCTGACGGCGTCCGACGTGCGACAGGTTGAGCAGGTCGCGCACAGCCTCAAGGGCTCCGCGTCGATCCTGGGTGCAACGCAGCTGCAGAGCGCAGCGCTCGCGCTCGAGGATGCGGCCCACGACGGCCACACCGAGAACGGACCCGCCCTGGTGGCGCAGATCGCGCGCGAGCTCGACAAGGTCATGGCGTTCTTCGCCGACCCGGCCTGGACC
>DATEMW010000426.1:0-12032 GCA_035275385.1 Candidatus Methylomirabilota bacterium
GGTGCTGGTGCGCATGGCGGCCAGCGGCGTCTGTCACTCGTGCCTGCACGCCGCCGACGGCTCGTGGAAGGGCGTGCCGGTGCCGATCGTGCTCGGCGACGAAGGCGCCGGCGTCGTCACAGAGGTCGGACCCGGCGTCGATGGGCTTGAGCGCGGCGATCACGTGATCCTCTCGTGGGCGCCGACGTGCGGTCGCTGTCACTACTGCGTGATCGGCCGGCCGAATCTCTGCGAGCGCCGCCAGCCGGGCCGCGGCGTGCTGCCGGACGGCACCACGCGCATGTCGCTCCACGGCCGCGCTGTCTATCACTACGGCCATGTGGCGACGTACGCGTCGTCGACCGTCGTGCACGAGTCGTGCGCGATCAAGATCGACCCGAGCGTGCCGCTCGATCGCGCGGCGCTGATCGGCTGCTCGGTGATGACGGGCGTCGGCGCGGTGATCAACACCGCGGCGGTCCCGCCCGGCGCGAGCATCGCAGTTTTCGGGGTCGGCGGCGTCGGTCTCAACGTCGTGCAGGGCGGCGCGCTGGTGGCCGCGCATCCGGTGATCGCGGTCGACGTCAAGGCCGCCAAGCTCGATCACGCGCGGGCGCTCGGCGCGACGCACGCCGTCGACGCCTCGCGCGAGGACGCGGTGGCGGCGATCCGCCGACTCACGCGGCTGGGCGCCGACTATACGTTCGTGGCGGTTGGCGACACGCGCGCCGTCCAGCAAGCCATCGAGGCGCTCGCCCCGGGAGGCACCTGCGTGCTGATCGGCGTGCCGGAGACGGGCGCCACGGTGCCGCTCGACGTGCGGCCGCTGGTGACCGCCGAGCGCGTGATCCGCGGCTCGAGCTACGGCAGCGCCCGCACCCGCGAGGACCTGCCTCGGCTGGCCACGCTCTACCTGGCCGGCAAGCTCGAGATCGATCAGCTGATCACGCGCCGCTACGGCCTCGACGAGGCCAACGAGGCCTTCCGCGCTCTCGCGGCGGGCGAGCTGGCGCGCGGCCTCATCGTGTTTTCCTGACACGTACGCCGCGTTTTCCGGACGGGGACAACGCCATCGCCTGACCGGCGGCGCGGCGGAAGTCGGACCCTGTCGCGATGATGCATAATGGCGGCAGATGACGCTCGCCACCCTGCCGAAACGCCTGGGCTTCTTCACGCGCCTGCTCGATCAGGCTGATCCCGCCGAGCGCTATCGGCTGGCCCTCGAGCAGATCGCGCACGCCGAGCGGTTGGGCTTCGACTCGGCGTGGATCGCGCAGCACCATTTTCACGAGGACGAGGGCGGCCTGCCGGCACCGTTCGTCTTCCTGGCCCAGGCCGCTGCCCTCACGACGCGCATTCGACTCGGGACGGGCATCGTCACCTTGCCGCTCGAGCTGCCGATCCGCGTGGCGGAAGACGCGGCCGTGCTCGATCTGATGTGTGGTGGGCGCCTGGAGGTGGGGGTCGGCGGCGGCGGCAACCTGTCTTCGTACGCGACGTTCGGACTCAACAGCGCCGAGCGCACGACCTTGCTCGTCGATCATCTCGACGTCCTGCGCGACGCCTGGGCGGGCCGGCCGCTGCCTGGAGGCAAGGATCGGCTGTATCCGGCCAATCCAGGCCTGGTCGAACGCGTCTGGCAGGCGACGTTCACGGTCGAAGGCGCCAGACGTGCCGGCGCGTCCGGCGACGGTCTCATGCTCTCGCGCACGCAGCCGCGGCCGGCAAACGCGCCGGACCTGTCGCTCCCCGAGATTCAGAATCCGATGATCGACGCGTACATGGACGCGCTGCCCGAGGGACGCGAGCCGCGCATCCTCGCCTCGCGCACCGTCTTCGTCGCCGACGACCGCCGCGAGGCCCTGCGTCTGGCCGAGATCGGGCTCGGACGGCACCGCGCCCGCCTGACCAGGCTGGGCCGCCCCACCGGCGACGGATCGCTCTCATCGATGATTACCGGGATGGACGCGCATCTCGGCACGCCGGACGACGTGATCGCCTCGCTTCAGACCGACACGACGCTCGCGCGATCGACGGACCTCGCGGTACAGGTGCACTCGATCGATCCGCCGCACCCGTTCACCCTCAGATCGATCGCGCTGGTCGCCGAGGTCGTCGCGCCGGCGCTCGGCTGGGGACGCGACGCGGCGCAAGTCCGGCACATGCGTGTCACCACCGAGCCGAGAGGACGCTGACGATGCCAGCAACCGACGCCGACGTCATCGACGCGCTGGTCGGGATCGCTCCGGGATCCGATCTCGACGCGATCCGGGCCCGCAGACCCGAAGCCCGCACGCACGCACAGACGACGTACCGGGCGCTCTTCGCGCCGGAGAAGCCGGGCGCCGTGACCTTGCAGGACCGCTTCGCGGTGGGCGCGTTCGTCGCCGGCCTGCACGGCGCCGCGATCGTCGCGGCCCGCTACGGCGAGCGTCTCGTCGAGAGCGGCGCCTCGACAGCGCTGAGGGATGCCGTCGACGCGGCGGTGGCCGAGGCGAAGACGAAAGGCCCCTACGGCAGCTACCCGGCCGGCCCGCTCAGCCGCGAAGACAGCGCCGGACCGGTCTATCGCGCGGGCGAGTCCACCCGCCGCGGCCTCGGCCCGCGGCTCGCCGCGGCGTTCGAGCACGTGCACATGCTCGTCTTTCACCCGCGCGACGCAGCACCGGCGTCGCTGAAGACCCTGCTGGACGCCGACTGGTCCACGACCGACATCGTGACGATCTCGCAGATCGTCGCGTTTCTGTCCTTCCAGATCCGAGTGGTCACGGGACTGCGCGTCCTGGCCGGCCGTAGCGCGAGGTCAACGACATGAGCGACAAAGTTCTGACGCCGCCCGAGCACAAAGCGCCCGCCGCATTCACCCGCGCCCAGCTGGACTGGCTTCCCTGGCTCGAGCCGCTCGCCGTCGAGGAGATGAGCGCGCGCCACATGGCGAGCCTGGTGGATGCGGCGCGGGTGAAGTCGCCGTACTTCCGTCTGCTCGCCCGGGACCCCGATGCGCTCGAGGCCCGGACCCGCACCGACAAGGACATCTTCTACAACGCCGATGCGGGCCTGCCGCGGGCCGAGCGCGAGCTGGCCGCCGCCGCGACGTCCCGCTTCAACGGATGCCTCTACTGCGCCTCCGTGCACGCGCGTCACGCCGCGACCTATTCCAAGCGCGAGAGCGACGTCGATCGCCTGCTCGACGCCGGCGTCGGCGCCGACCTCGGCGAACGCTGGAGCGCGATCGTTGCGGCCTCGGTGGCGCTGAGCGCGACGCCGAGCACGTTCGGGCCCGAGCACGTCGATCGGCTGCGACGCGCAGGGCTCGACGATCTCGCGATCGCCGACGTCATTCACGCCTCGGCCTTCTTCAACTGGGCCAACCGGCTGATGCTCTCGCTCGGCGAGCCCGCCGTCGGGGCCGGCGCGTAGCCGCACGGACCGGCCGGCCATGGTCGGTCGAGCTCTGCGGCTGATCGCCGGCGCCATCCTGGTAGTCGGCCTCGTCAGCGCGGTGGGGATCTTCGTAGCCTCGACTGACGAGGTTCAGAGTTACCAGCCGGAGGAAACGAAGCAGTATCTGCGAACGCTCGAGCTCTACGGCGGGAAAGCCAACGTCATGGCGACCGAGCTCAGGGAGTGGTTCGACAGCTTGTGGCGCGGCCGGCGGCTCGCCTACACCGTCGGCTGCGCGAGCGTGCTGCTCGCCGGCGCGTTCTGGCTCGCCGGTGCGGCCTCAGACGAGCCGAACGCCCCATAGAGGTGCGCGCTGCAAGCCGGCGGGGATGTCCCCGCCGGCCGAGTCGTGATTGAAGCGGCGCGGAGCTAGACGCCGCGCCGAACGCGATAGTCCACGTTGTCCCTGACCCACTTCCAGAAGCGGTCCTGGTTGGGGAGCTCGGTGTCGGGCTTCATCTGGGCGCGCCAGCCGCGCATCACCTCGTGCTCCACGGCCCAGAAGCGCACGCGGTCGCGCTTGACCAGCTTGCGCCAGTTGTCGCCGACCTTCGGGCTCGCGTAGACCAGGCGCACCGTGACGTTCTTCGAGAGGTAATCGAGCGGGCTCAGGTCGATTTGCCGGTAGGAGTCGGGCGAGCCGGACTTGACCGACCCGTCGCGGACGTCGGGCACGCCGTCGCTGACCACCACGACGGTGATCGGCGCGAGGACCAGGTTGCGGTCCTTCACCGTGCGCGCGACCTGCTGGAAGAACACATTGAAGTCCGTCAGCGTGTCGGTCGGCGGGAACCACTTGTGCAGGTCGGCCTCGATCTGCTTGACGTCCTTGTTGTTGAAGTCGTGGATCGGATGGAACGGCTTCGGCTCGTTGTTGTCCTTACCGCCGATCGCCGTCACGAAGACATCGCGCGGCTTGGACAGGCCGCCGAGCTCGTGCATGTGCCCGTAGAGATAGTGCGAGACGAACGTCAGCGCGTCGTCGTAGGCGGGCCGGAACGACCCGCTCGTGTCGACGCCGATGAACAGGGTCGACCGCGGTCCCTTTGGTTCTTCGTTTTCCGCCGCCGACACCACGACGGCGACGCTGAGCACCGCGGCGGCGACGACCCGAGCGATGAGCGAGCGGCCCAGGCGGCTCATAGGGTGGCCGGCTTTCTGGGCGCCTGGTGCAAATGCATGGTCTGGAGGATGTGCCAGGTCTGCGTGACCTCGCTGCCGTCCTTGAACGGAAGCGAGAAGACCTGACGCGAGGCGACCAGCACCATCCCGAAGTTGACCGCGGCCGCCGCAACCTGCAGGACGGGCAACACGAGGTAGTCGAGCATCTCCTCGCTCTTCTTGTGCAGCCACTCGATCTCCTGCTTGAGCTCCGCCACGGGCTGTCGCCACCAGGCGGGCGCGGGCTTACCGTTGGTGGGGCGCGGGGCGTCTTCGTCCACCATCGGGCGCCGCGAGATGAAGGCGAGCATCGGCGGCGTCCCGAACTGGCCGAAGAGGAACCACGTCATACCGCGGATACCGATCCAGCCGAACGCCGACAGCGCGAGCGTGACCGTGAGGCCGAGCTTCATGCCGGTCTGCTGCGAGATCCACGGCGTCAGCGCGTCGATGAGCTCGCGGTAGAGGAACATGACCTCGAAGAACATCACGAACAGCTCGACGACGACCATCTGCACGATGTACTTCCACTCGCGCTTCTTGACCGCGTCCATCAAGGTTTGCACGCACGCGAAGCTGCCCATCACGAGCAGCAGCAGGAAGAAGTAGAGGATGGGGCCCGTGTAGCGTGCGGTGGAGTCGCCGCCGACCAGGTCGGCGAGGAGCTCCGTCACGGTCGGCATCAGCGTGTAGGTGAAGATGGCGGCTTCGAGCACGCACCAGAACACGAGCATCACGAACGCCACCCACGGCACGCCGGGCTTGAAGTAGCTCTCCGTCATCCGGCCCGTCATCGTGAACGGCATGAGCAAGATCTGGCGGATCACCTCGAGCAGGAGCTTGGCGACGAAGGTGCTGAACGTCACCGCCCACCCGAGGACGACCGCGACGAACCGGAACATGCCGACCCAGTAGAGCCAGACGGCGCGCACGGCATCCCACCATGTCAGCATCATGGCCGGGATGAACTGCGCGCGGCCCGAGCGGAACGGCAGCGTATAGATGGAGAGCTGCGTGCACCACACCGCCGCGACCGCCAGCAGAGCCGGGAAGACGAGGAAGAGATACTTCGCCGTGATGAGCCACCACGGTCCCGGCGCGAAGAAGAAATCCCACATCGCGTGCTGCATGCGGGGGATCCACGCCAGCGGGGCGATCAGCAGGTCCATCAGCTCACGCCAGGGTTCTGGGATTCGCTGAATGAGCTCGAACATTGACCCCTCCTTGTGGACGAGCAGGGCCGAACACCTACCGCATAGCAAGCCTCCCGCCGCCTGCGTAAAGTGCTGATTCGCAACGTGGTGCATCGTTCACCAGTGGCCGGTTTGGCATCAGCGAGCGAAGTGACACTACCGGATCGGCACGGGACAGCGGGCGACGGCGAGAGAGACTAGCGCCGGTCCTTCAGGAGCCAGTCGATGATGGCGCTGCCGTCGCCGACGTCTCGGTCGGTGCGCTCTGCTGGCGCGGGCGACTCGGACGTCACGCGAGGCTCGACCGGAGCCTGCGACGCCGCGGCAGCGCGCGGCTCGACGCGAGCGCGTGGCTCGATTGGTGTCCGCGGCGCGAGCGGCGCGGTGGACTCGCCGCGAGCTCGCGATTCGGCGGGACGTCGAGCGTCGATCGACGGCTTCGTCTCGGCGGCGGCGCGTGGCTCCGCCCGTCTCGGCTCGAACGCTCTGGTGGGATCGCCCAACGATCGGACCTGGCTCGGCGCGCCGGACTCGGCCGCGGGGCGCGGATCGCCGACGGAACGCACACGTTCGACAGCGGGAGCCGGCAATCGTCGCTCGGCGGGCGTGGGAGCCGGAGCCGCGGTCTCGGGCGGTCGCTTCGCGGCCGGCGCGTCGTTGACGGTCCGGACATCGGCGCGCGCCGGCGCCTGATCAGTCGAGCCCGACACGGACGCGGGCGCCACCGGGGCCGGCGCCGAGTCCGGGTGGACGGGCACGGCGGTGACCGGGGGCGGCGCGACTCGACTGTAGAGCTGCGAGAGCTGCGACGCGATCCGCTCGAACCCTGTGACCCACACGACCGCGGCCACGACACACGCCGTCGCGGCGGCGGCCGTGATCCGCAGCGCGAACGGCGGCCGCCGGCGCCGTACCCGTCGGCGCGGATTGCCACGGGCTTTCACGGAGCGGGCGCGCGACTCGGGCTCGGGCAGCACGGCCGTCGCGCCCCAGATGTCGTTGACCATCACGCTGATGTCCGGGTAGCGCCGGTCGGGTCGCGCTTCGAGCGCGTTCGCGATGATCCGCTCGAGAGCCGGCGACAGCGGCGGAGCGGCGGCGCCGTCGGCGGCCTTCCCTGTCCGCCCGGCGGTCAGCAAGTCGCGCAGCAGCATGCCGAGCGCGTACACGTCGGACGCGGCGGTCGTCTCGCCGCCGTGCATCTGCTCGGGCGCGCGATACGCGAGCGCGAACCCGTCGCCCAGGCGCAGCCCGATCGGCGTGCGGTAGGCCGCGGCCAGCTCGGCGCCGACGAGCCGGATGCGCTCGCCGTCCGTGACCATCAGGACCGAATCGAGTCCGAGATGACCGTGAAAGAGTCGATCGTGATGAAGCGCCTCGAGGGCCTCGCCGACGAGGATCGCCACGCGTAGCGCTGTGCCCTCGGCGAGCGCACCGCCCGAGCCGAGGACCTCGCGCAAGGTCGCGCCCTCGGCCCACTCGAGCGCGATGAAGAACTGGCCCGTCTCCGTCACGCCGAACTCGTAGACCCGCTGCACGCCGCGGAGCACGTGCGCCGACGCGGTAAGCGCGCCCGCCTGGTTGCGCACGGCGGCGACGAACGCCGCGTCGGCGGCGAACTCGTCGCGCAGCACCTTCAGCGCGATCGGCCGGCCGTGACGCAGGTCCTCGGCGGAGTACACCACGACGTCGCGGTTGATCGACGCGACGGCGTTGACGCGATAGCGAGCCTTGATGACGGTACCGGCGAGGGCGAGGCTGAACTCGGGCGCCGCCGCTGACTGTGGGGTCGCGCCGAACGGCGCGCGGCTACTCACCAGGACTGCTCGCGATGGTGCTCAGGGCAGAGTTCTCTGTCGATCGCTCTCGATTCGGGTCGATGCTGACGACTGCGGCGCCGCGGCTGCCTCGATACAGAGCAGGATCGGTGCGAGAACGGCGAACCGAAATCTCGTGCTCATGCTCCTCTCGCCGCGTACCGGTCAGCCGCATGAAACCATTGGGCACGTTCGGCGTCAAGAGCGGAATTCGGAGAGAAAACACTTGCCGAAGCGCGAGCGATGCCCTAAACCTAAGCGAGCCGGGGAAGCCCGGCGTCGACAGTGCGTACCGAAGAGACGCTGACCGCGGGAGTCCCCGAGATGCAGAAGCTCGTTGAAACGGCCAGCCGCACCCTCGGTATCGATCAGAAAGCGGCCGATGCGGCCCGTCACGACAATCCCAAGACGCTCAGCGCTTCGCTCGACGTCACCGAATCGGAGATCTGCGCGCACTTCGTCGGGCTGGCGAGGCTGCGGCGCGAGAGCTGCGAAGAGAGCCTCGCGAAGCTCCAGCTCGATCGCAAGGCGACCGCGGCGAAGATCGACCTGGGCCAGACGCGCGATTCCTTCGCGCGCCTCTTGACCGCCGTCGAGCCGAATCTCGAAAAGCTCAAGTCGGAGCACGCGACGGCGCTCTATCAGGCCAAGGAGAACGAGGCCCGGGCGCTCAAGCATCTCCGGTGGTTCCAGCAGAAGCACAACCTCCACCATCGGGCCGCGTCCTATCCGGCGTCGCAGCTGTATCACTTCGCGATCGTGGCCGCGCTGGCGCTCGTCGAGTGGGTGTCCCTGGCCGCCTTCTACGCGGAGGGCAGCGATTTCGGCCTGCTGGGTGGCGTGCTGATCGCGATGACGCTCTCGATCGTCAACATCAGCCTGGCGATCCTGTCGGGAAGCCTCCTGCGCTACGTGAACCATCGCAGCGCCGGCCGCAAGGCGCTCGCGCTCACAGGCGCCGCCGCGCTCTACGCGTGCTTCTTCATGGTCACCCTGGCGGCCGCGCACTATCGCGCCGCGACGAACGACATCGCGCAGTCGCAGCCGGCGGTGTCGGCGCCGGGCGCTGCGCCGGCGTACGCCGCCCCCGACCTCGACCAGTGGCGCGCCGCCAGATTGGCGTGGCAGCGCTTCGCCGCGAATCCCATCGGCTTCGGCGACGTCTTTTCCTGGATCCTCGTCATGCTGGCGGTCATCTTCGGCATCTTCGCCTCGTACAAGGGCTACCGCTTCGACGACCCGTACCCCGGCTACGGCGAGCTCGATCGCGAGCTCAACGCGAGACGGGCCATGTACGAGACGGCCAAGGCGGCGTACAGCCGCCGGGTCGACGGGGTCTTCGATCGGGTCGTGCAGGAGCAGGCGCACCTCTTCTCGGACGTGAAGTCGAACATCGAATATTTCCAGCAGCTGGTGAGCCGGAGCGACGACCAGCGCCGGACGTTCGTGCGCGACGTCGCGGAGATCCAGGACGCGTGCAACATCCTGCTGCAGCGCTACCGTCAGACCAACGCGCGTGCCCGGGTGTCGCCGGCTCCCCTCTACTTCAACAACAAGGGCTTTACGTTGGAGGACAAGCTCGCCCAGGCGCCCGAGGCCATCCCGGAGAGCGACGAGCGCCTGTCGCGCTCGTACGACAGCGCGATGAAGGACTTCAGCGAGATCGCGCGGCAGAACGACGCGACCGTCCAGAACCTCCGGACCGCCGAGATCCGGCGCCGCGACTACTACTTCAACAAGCTCGAGCGCGACATCCGGGAAAAGCTGATTCGCGAGGCATGGGAAGTCAAGAGCTGACGCCGTGCCGCTGAGCAGCCAGGACCGGCGCGGCATCTGGATTCTCAGCGGGATCGGCGGCTTCGCGGTCGTTCTGCTGGCCGTCGTGCTCGGCGTCACCTGGTCCCGTCCCGTCGTCGGGGCCGACAACTGCGTCTACCGCGACAAGCGGCTGCTCAGCCGGGCCCCGAGCGACCAGACGGTGATCCTCGTCGACCAGTCGGAGGCGTTGACGGAGACACATCGGCGCTTCGCCCTCACCTTCATCAAGGACTACGTCGCCGACGACTCGCGGTTCGCCGTGCGCTCGCGCATCGCGCTGTTCACGTTCAGCAAGGCGACGTTCGGGTCGCGCAGCGGCCCGCAGCTGCGGCCGACCTCGGATCTGTGCCGGCCGCCGTCGCACGGCAACGACCTCTACGAGAACAGCCGGAAGATCACGCGAGACTTCCATCAGCGATTCCTCGTTCCGGTCACGGCGGCGCTGGATGAGAGCCTGACGACCGAGGTCGGCGAGCAGTCGCCGATCCTCGAGACGCTCCAGCTCATCTCGCGCTCGCAGGAGATCGCCGACGCGGGCGGCAAGACCCTCATCGTCGTCTCCGACATGCTGCAGCACACCGCCGCGTTCAATCACTACGGGCCGCGCCGCACCTACGACGACTTCCTGCGCTCGGGCTTCGCCACCGACGTCAAGGCCGACTTCAGGGGCTGGAACGTCATCGTCATCTATCTGCGCCGCTACAACGATCGCCAGCTCCAGCAGGCGGCGCACCTCGAATTCTGGCAGCGCTACTTCCACGATGCCGGCGCCAAGCTCGTGCGCTGGGCTGGAGTCGACTGATGCCGGGCCGCGTCGTGCAGAGCCTGCCCGCCACGTTCCTGGCCTTCCTCGCCGTCGGCGTCGGCGTCATCCTGACGTTCAGCTGGTGGTCTCGGGGCGCGCCGGGCGGGGTCGCGCACTGGACGATGATCGCCCTCGTCGTGGCGCTGATGCTGGTCTACGGCGTCGTCCTCTGGATCCGGTCGAGGACGGAGTACGCCTCCGAGACCGACGGCGAGACGTTCTACTACCTCGGCTTTATCTACACGCTCGCGACCCTGGTCGCCACGTTCGCGCCCTTGCTCAACTCGACAGAGAGGCCGGAGAGTCGGCAGGTGCTCGGGCTGTTCGGGCTGGGCCTCATCACGACGTTCGTCGGGCTGGCCGGGCGGATCGTGTTCGCCCAGACCTCGGCCGGCGCGCTCGCCAGCCCCGAGAACGACGCGCGGCGGCTGGGCGACGCGTACGCGGAAGCGGCGCGTGCCATCGAGCGCAGCACCGTTCGCATCGTCCACGCCCAGCAGCGCGCCGAGGGCCATCTGAGCGAGTCGTATTCCGGCGCGATCGAGGCGATTCGTATCCTCTCGGGCCGCGTCACCCAGCAGTTCGACGCGATGAGCGCGCAGGTCCTGAAGCAATTCGCCGAGGTCATCGAGCGCGTCAGCGCGGACGCCGAATCGGCGTTCGGCGAGGTGCGCAACCGCGCGGTCCGCGAGATCGAAGCCGCCGCGAACCAGGCCGTGAAGACGCAGGAACGAGCCAAGGAGCAGGTCGAGAGCCTTGCCACGGGTACGGCCGGCGCCGTCCGCGACGTAACCGAGCACGTCGTCCAGGACTTCGCGCGGATCGCGCGCGAGTCGACGACGGAGCTGAGCACGTTTCTCCGCGAGACCAACGGCAACGTGGCGGCGACCCTGCGGCAATTCGAGACGCGCCTCGCCTCGCTCACCTTGCCGCCCGACAATCTCGGCGACAAGCTCGCGGGGCTGCTCACGGAGCTCGCCGAGCGCGCCGACCTGCTGCGGAAGACGACCGCAACCGTCGGCGCCGCCTCCGGCGAGCTCGAGGGTGCGCTGACCCAGGCGGTGGCGGGTGCGCGCGCCGGGGGCCGAGCCTTCAGCGCGCTCGCGCGTTCGGCGGACGCCGCGCGATCGTCGGTCACCTCGTCAACGACCAACATCGAACAGTTCGGCACGCAGCTCGGGCGGATCGGAGAGCTCGCGACGAGCCTCGAGAAGCTGCCGCAAGAGGTCGCCGGCATCATCGCCACGCTCGGCGAGCTGCGCGCCCACCTGGACGATGCCAATCAGACCTGGGCGCAGGTGACCGAGGTCACCGATGGCGCGAGCAAGTCGATGGTTCGGGCCGGGGCTGCGCTGGCGGCGCTCGAGCACGGCACGCGCTCGGCCGAGCAGTCCGTGCTCAACTGGAGCGGCGGCCTGACGAAATCAGCCGTCGGCATGCAAGCGCTCACCGAGATGACCGAGAAAGCGGTGCGGCTCGGCCGGGACGCGGTCGCCGCCCAGGTGCAGCTGTCGGCGCAGATCTCCGGCCCCCTGGCTGAGCAGCTGCGGCAACACAGCGACGCCGCCGGTGCCCTGGCGAACCGCCTGCAGGACGATCTGCGCACCTCGGAAGAAGCGGTGAGAAAGGTCCATCACCATCTCATCGACGCCTCGCGATTCATCCTGAGCAAGGTCGAATACCGCCGGTGATCGGCAAGAGCCGGCACGCGCGCAATCGCGACATCGCGCTCACGACGCTCATCGATCTGCTGGTCCAGATCATCTTCGTCTTCGCGCTGATCCTGGTATCGGTCGACGCGATCGGCAACGAGTC
>DATEMW010000427.1:0-4499 GCA_035275385.1 Candidatus Methylomirabilota bacterium
AGGCCGGGGCGATGAGCTTCGTCGACATGCGGGAATGGATCGCGCGGCTCGACACCGAAGGCGAGCTGCGGCGGATCAAGGCCGAGGTGGACTGGGATCGCGAGCTCGGCGCGATCGCGCGCCGCGTGCTCGAGAAGAAGGGGCCCGCGCTGCTGTTCGAGCGCATCAAGGGCTACGAGACCGGGCGCTGTACGAAGCTCTTCATCAGCGGCCTCGGCAGCGTCCGGCGTCTGGCGCTGTCGCTCGGCTTTCCGAAGGACGTGTCCAACCGCGATCTCGTGCAGTACGTGATGAAGCTCAATCGCCAGGCGATCCCGCCGAAGATCGTCGCGAGCGGCCCCGTCAAGGACGTCGTGGTCCGCGGCGCGGACATCGACCAGACCGAGTTCCCCGTCCCGAAGTGGCACTATCTCGAGGGCGGCCGCTACATCCACACGTTCTCCGGGATCGTCACGCGCGACCCCGAGACGCGCGCGATGAACGTCGGCATCTACCGCGGCATGATCGGCAAGAAGAACACGGCGCCGTTTCTCTTGATCAAGGGCGGCCAGCACTGGGGCCAGCACTTCCTGAAATACTCGGCGCGCCGCGAGCCGATGCCGGTGGCCTGCGTGGTCGGCTGGGATCCGATCATGCCGTTCCTGGCCGGCTCGCCGATCCCGACCGGCGTGTGCGAGTGGGACGTGATGGGCGCCTATCGCGGCGAGCCCGCCGAGCTGGTGCGCTGCGAAACGGTCGATCTGGAAGTGCCGGCGAGCGCCGAGATCGTCATCGAGGGCTTCATCAGCGACGACCCGGCCACGTACGAGACCGAGGGGCCGTTCGGCGAGTTCACGGGCTACGTGTCCGACGTGCCGACGCCGCGCCCCACGATGCAGGTGACGTGCATCACCCACCGGCGCGATCCGATCTTCCGCGGCTGCCTCGAGGGCACCTTGCCCGGCTCGTACAGCGAGAACAGCGTGATGTCGTCCGTGCAGCGCGCGGCGATCGCGTGGAACATCCTGACGGTCGCCGGCATCCCCGGCGTGCGCGACGTGTTCGTGCCCCCGATCACCAACGGCGTGAACATCGTCGTGCAGATCAAGAAGGCCTACCAGGGACAGCCCAAGCAGATCGCGGCGGCGTTGTGGGGCTCGAGCGCCGCGCAGTACCGCTACAAACACGTCACCGTCGTCGAGGAGGACATCGATCCGGCCTCGTACGAGCAGGTCGACTGGGCGTTCGCCCATCGGGTCAACGCGGGCGAGGACGGCATCGTCATCTTCCCCGGGATCTTCGGCTCGCCGATCGATCCGAGCACGCCGATGGAGGACCGCGACGTCGCGCGGCTCGGCACCGGTCTCTGGAATCGCGTGCTGATCGACGCGACGCGCTCGTGGAAGCTCGAGCGGCGCCCCGAGTGGGGCGGCGAGCGGTTCCCGCCGACGGTGCGCCCGGCCGCCGAGGACGAGGCCAGGGTGCGCGACCGGTGGGAAGAGCTGGGGCTCGGCGACCTCTGAGATGAAGATCACCGAGATCCGCGCGATCCCGCTCGCGGTGCCGCTCCAGGTCTCCGGACCTCCCTCGTCGTGGGCCGCGGGCGCCGGCAAGCAGATTCTCGTCCGTGCGGTCACGGACGACGGCGTGACCGGCTGGGGCGAATGCTTCGCGTACGGCGCGACGGACGCCGTGTGCCACGTCGTCGAGCATGCGCTCGCGCCGATCGTGCTCGGCCAGGATCCAACACAGATCGAGAGCCTCGTCGATCGCATGCACCGCGCGCTCATGATCTGGGGGCGGCGGGGCCTCGGGATGATGGCGGTGAGCGGCGTCGAGCTGGCACTCTGGGATCTGGTCGGCAAGGCGCGCGGTGTGCCGGTCTACGAGCTGCTCGGCGGTCTCTGCCAGCCCCGGCTGCGCGTGTACTCGAGCCTGCTCCGCTACGAGACGCCGAGCCAGGTCGGCCAGGCCGTGTCGGCCGCGGCGGCGCTCGGCCACCATGCGGTGAAGCTCCACCAGATCGACGTCGAGTCGGTCGCCGTCGCGCGCGAGGTGGCCGGCGACGACGTCGAGCTGATGCTCGACACGAACTGCCCGTGGTCGGTCGAGGAGGCCATCCGGATCGGACGCCGGCTCGAGCGCTTCGAGCTTCGCTGGCTCGAGGAGCCCGTCTGGCCGCCGGAGGACTACGCCGGCCTCGCCCGCGTGCGCGCGGCGCTGCGTATTCCGATCGCTGCCGGCGAGAACGACGCCACGGTGTTCGGCTTCCGTGAGCTGATCGCGCACGGCGCCGCCGACGTCGTGCAGCCCAGCGTCACGAAGGTCGGCGGCCTTCTCGAGATGAAGAAGATCGCGATCCTCGCCGCGGCGGCCAACGTGACGCTCGTTCCGCATTCGTTCTACTACGGGCCCGGCCTTGCGGCGAGCCTGCATCTGGCCGCCGCGACGCCGGGCATTCCGTATGTCGAGTTCCCGGGCACGCCGCTGGTCGCTTCGCTGACTGCCGAGCCGATCCGCTTCGAGGCCGGCACCGTGCGCGTGCCCGATCGTCCCGGTCTCGGCGCCGATCCCGACCCGGGCCTTCTGACGCGGTATCCGTATCAGGCCGCCGCGGCGCGGCCCTTCTACCTGACGTGAGCGGGTGAGGTGAGCATCGACATCGTGCCCGCGACGTCCGCGGATCACATCGCCACGGCCCGCCGGCTCTTCAAGGAGTACGAGGCTTCGCTCGGGATCGAGCTCACGTTCCAGGGTTTCGCGCAGGAGGTCGCGGGACTGCCGGGCGCCTATGCGCCGCCGGACGGCCGGCTGTTGTTGGCGACCGGCGCCGAGCCGGCCGGCTGCGTGGCGCTCCGGCCGCTCGGCGGCGGGATCTGCGAGATGAAGCGCCTCTACGTCCGCCCGACGGCGCGCGGCGCGCGACTGGGGCGGCGCCTGGCCGAGACCGTGATCCGCGAGGCGCGGGCGATCGGCTATGCGCGCATGCGCCTGGACACCCTGCCGTCGATGAAGGAAGCCTTTGCGCTCTACCAGACGCTCGGCTTCCGCGAGATCGCGCCGTACTACGCGACTCCGATCGCCGGGACGCGTTTCATGGAGCTCAGCCTCTAAGGCGTATACTGACTCGGCCATGAGCTACAACGCATGGTTCTCCTGCATCAACGGCTGTCCCGGCGAGTACAGCCTGCTCGAGGTCATCTATCGGTGCCCGGCGTGCGGCGACCTCCTCGAGGTCCAGCACGACATGGACGCGCTGCGCAGCCGGTCCGCCGCGGCCTGGATGCAGCTCTTCGACGATCGCTACCGGCGCAACGCCTACCCCTACGGCTCCGGCGTCTGGGGCAAGAAGGAGTGGGTGGTCCCGTTCATCGACAACGAGAGCATCGTGTCGACCTACGAGGGCAACTCCAACCTCCTGTGGGCCGACCGCTACGGCAAGCAGCTCCACGTCGAGGATCTGTGGATCAAGCAGTGCGGGAACTCGCACACCGGCTCGTTCAAGGACCTCGGCATGACCGTGCTCGTCTCCGTCGTCAAGCAGATGATGGGCAACGGCGTGCCGATCGACGCGGTGGCGTGCGCGTCCACCGGTGACACCTCGGCCGCCCTCGGCGCCTACTGCGCGGCGGCGGGCATTCCCTCGGTGGTCCTGCTGCCCCGCAACAAGGTCTCGATCGCCCAGCTCGTGCAGCCGCTCGCCAACGGCGCCCTCGTGCTCTCGCTCGACACCGACTTCGACGGTTGCATGGCGGTCGTGCAGGAGATCACGAAGGAGCGCCGGATCTACCTGGCCAACTCGATGAACAGCCTTCGCATCGAAGGGCAAAAGACGGCGGCCATCGAGATCGTGCAGCAGTTCGATTGGGAGGTGCCGGACTGGATCGTCATTCCGGGCGGCAACCTCGGCAACGTACACGCGCTGGGGCAGGGCTTCCTGATGATGTACGACCTCGGCCTCATCCAGCGGCTGCCGCGCATCTGCCTGGCACAGGCCGAGCGCGCGAACCCGCTCTATCGCTCCTACGTCGAGGACTTCAAGCGCTTCGAGCCCATCGAGGCCCAGCCCACCCTCGCGATGGCCATCCAGATCGGCAACCCGGTGTCCGTCAAGCGCGCCATCCGGACGCTGCAGCGCTTCAACGGCGTGGTCGAGCAGGCCACGGAGCAGGAGCTGGCCGACGAGGCCGCGCGGGCCGATCGCACGGGCATGTTCAACTGCCCGCACACCGGCGTGGCGCTCGCCGCGCTCCGCAAGCTCGTCGAGCGCAAGGTGGTCCGCTCGAGCGAGCGCGTGGTCGTGCTCTCGACGGCGAACGGGCTCAAGTTCGCCGACCAGAAGGCGGCGTACCACATGGGCCGGCTCGAGGGCGTCCAGCCATCGCACCGCAACGCGCCCGTGGAGCTGCCCGCGGACGTGCGACAGGTCTCGCGGGCCATCACGCGCCACGTCGAGCGGGCGCGGCTGCTCGTATCGTGAGCGCGCCGCGCAAGCGGACCGCGCCGCCACGCCGGCGCGA
>DATEMW010000428.1:0-18309 GCA_035275385.1 Candidatus Methylomirabilota bacterium
AGCGAGGGTGAGCTGGCGCCCGTGCTCGAGCGCATCGTGACCCAGGCCCGGCGGTTCACCGGCGCCGAGGCGGCGACGCTCTTCTTGAGAGAGGGCGCGCATCTGCGCTTCGCCGTGGTCCAGAACGAGATCAGGAACCGGCGGCTCGGCGACTACGAGATGCAGCAGCGCCTCGAGGTCGAGCGCCTGCCGCTCGACGTGCCGAGCCTTGCCGGCTACGTCGCGAACTCGGGCGAGGTCGTCAACGTGCGCGAGGCGTACGAGATCCCGAGCGACGCGCCCTACTCGTTCAACTGGCGGGTCGACCTGGCGACGGGCTACCGCACCCATTCGGTGCTGGCGGTGCCCCTGCGAGACGCGGCCCAGCGGAACCTCGGCGTGCTCCAGCTCATCAACGCGATCGGCCTCGACGGCCAGGCGGTCCCATTTCATCCCCGACTCGAGGACGTCGCGCGCGCCTTCGCCGCCTACGCGGCGATCGCCGTGCGGAGCGCTCGGCTCGAGGAGCTCTCGTTCAAGGACCCGCTGACGGACGGCTACAACCGGCGCTATCTGATGCTGCGCCTGTACGAAGAGGTGAGCCGCGCGGCGCGCTACCAGCAGCCGCTCTCGCTGATCCTGCTCGACCTCGACGGCTTCAAGGCCGTCAACGATCGCTGGGGCCACGGCGCCGGCGACGACGTGCTCAAACAGGTCGTGCAGCTCCTGGCGAGCCAGTCGCGGCGGGACTCGGTGGTGGCCCGGTACGGCGGCGACGAGTTCATCGCGCTCCTGCCGAGCACGACCAAGGCGGCCGCCCTCGTCTACGCCGAGCGCATGCGCGGGATCATCGAGCGCTATCCGTTCCAGCACGGCCCGCTGACCGCGAGCTTCGGCGTTGCCGGCTACCCCGACGACCCCGGCAACGTCTCCGACCTGATCAAGCGAGCCGACCACGCCCTCTATGAGGCCAAGCGCCAAGGGCGAAATCTCGTGGGAGGTCTTTGAGATGGCCGGTCATGCCGTCGAGACGGAGCGACTGGGCACACGCGTGCTGATCGTCGACGACGACCCGCCGACGGTGCGGGTGCTGCGGGACTTGATCAACGGATTCCGCCACGAGCGGGCCTACGTCGTCGAGACGGCCCCCGACGGCGCCGCGGCGCTGGCCGCGCTCGAGCGCGGTCAGTACGACCTGGTCCTGCTCGACGTGTACATGCCGGAGATGAACGGCCTCGAGCTCCTCGCGGAGATGCGCCGGCGCGCGATCTCGACGCCGGTCCTCATTTTGACCGGCAACAACGACGGGCGGACGGCCGGCGAAGCGCTGGCGAGCGGGATCCTGGCGTACGTGCCCAAGCCGTTCGACTTCACGCGCCTGGAGATGCTGGTCGCGCTGGCCACCTCCTCGCGCCCGATCGCCGCGGCACCCCTCGGGGCGCCAAGCCGCGAACGCCAGTAGCGTCGCGCGGGCGCTCGTTCGACCTCTCCGGTTGACCACGATCCCGCGATCGCGGTAGATCTTGGGTCATGAGCGACCCAGTGACGGTGTCGGTCCTGACGCATCGGCTCGAGGCCATCGTGCAGGAGATGGGCGAGGCGATGCTGCGCACGGCGTACTCGCAGATCCTCAACTCCAGCCGGGACTTCTCCACCGCGCTCTGCGACTCGGGAGCGCGTTTGATCGCGCAGGCCGAGCACGTACCCATTCACGTCGGCGCGATCCCGTGGGCGGTGGAGGCAGTGCGCGACGCCTTCAAGGGACGGGTCAAGCCCGGCGACGTCTATCTCCTGAACGACCCCTATCACGGAGGCAATCACCTGCCGGACCTGACGGCGTTCGTGCCGGTGTTCGTCGGCGGCGACGTCGCGTTCTGGTCGGTCAACCGCGCCCATCAGAGCGACATCGGCGGCTCGACCCACGGCGCCTACAACCCGGGCGCCACCGAGATCTGGCAGGAAGGCCTCCGGATCACGCCGCTCAAGCTCTACGACGCCGGCGAGCTCCGCGACGACGTGCTCCGCATGATCACCACCAACGTCCGCCACCCGCACGACTTCATGGGCGACCTGCGCGCGATGATCGGCTCGGCCCGCGTGGGCGAGCGGCGCCTGCTCGCGCTGATCGCCGACTACGGCGCCGCCACCGTGCTGGAATCGATCGACGACATCCTGGACGGCGCCGAGCGCCAGGCGCGCGCCTGCGTCGCCGGCTGGAAGGACGGCGTCTATCGCGGTGAGACGATCCTGGACGACGACGGCCACGAGTTCTCCGACATCTGGATCCGCGCGACCGTCACCAAGAAGGGCGATTCGCTCACGGTCGACCTGAGCGACTCGCATCCGCAAGTGTCCGGGTTCGTGAACTCGTCGTTCCCGAACACGATGTCGGCGGTCCACATGGCCTTCGCCTATCTGATCGACCCGCGCACGCCCAAGAACTCCGGCACGTTCCGCCCGGTCAAGGTGATCGCCAAGCAGGGCACGATCGTGTGGCCGTTTCCGCCGGCGCCCGTGACCCTGGCGACGAACCACTGCGCCCAGGAGATCGCCGAGGCGATGATCCGCGCGCTGGCGCCGGCGTGTCCCGAGCGTGTGCTCGCCGGATGGGGCCGGCGCTTCCGGATCGCGATCAAGGGCGTGAATCCGCGAACCCGCAAGCCGTTCATCTGGCATATGTTCCACGCGCGTCCCGGCGGCGGCGCGACCGCGGTGGGCGACGGCTGGGAGACCGCGGGCGAAGGTCAGGCCGCGGGCGGCATCAAGTTCGGCAGCGTCGAGGTCGCCGAGGCACGCTTCCCGCTGACCTTCGAGCGCCACGAGTTCCGGCCGGATTCCGCCGGCGACGGCACGTATCGCGGCGGCGTCGGCGCGGTGCTGCGCCTGCGGGTCGACATCGAAGAGCCGGCGGTGGCGAACACCGCGGGCGACGGCATCCGCCACGCGCCGTACGGCCTGCTCGGCGGCAAGGACGGCCTGCCGCATCGCTATCGGCTCCAGTCGCGCGGCCGACCGGTTCGCGCGCTCAAGACGAAGGAAGTCGGCGTGCCGGTCCGGAAGGGCGACGTGTTCCTGGTCGAGTCCTCGGGGGGCGGCGGCTACGGGCCGCCGTCCAAGCGCCAGCGGCAGGCGCGGGCGAGCGATCGCGAGAACGGCTTCGTAACGCGCTGAACAACGCGGCCGGAGCTCGGCCGCAGATCGTCCCGCTCGTTTGCTGTAGCCGCTATGTGTCTGATCTCGCCGTCGATTGACACCTCGCGCGCTCGGGCAGTAGACTCCTCGAACTTTCTGGTCGGGGAGACTGTCCATGCGCCGCCGTCGCCCGAAGCTGCCCGCCCACCGACCGTCGCTGTACACCCTCGAGCCGCTCGAGTCGCGCACGCTGTTCAGCGCGTTCTACGACGTCAGCCTGATCACCGCCATCGGTGAGGTTACGACCAACGGCGATACGATCAACAGCATCGCGCCGCAGGTCTCGATCAACGACAACGGGCTCGCGGCGTACGTGGCCTCGGTCTCGGGGCCCAACGGCACCGGCACCACGGTCGTCGTGGACGATGCGGCGTCGAACCCGGTCAAGATCAGCTTCGCGAACCCGATCGCGGAACGGCAGTTCGCGTTCCCGCAGATCAACAACGCCGGACTGGTGGCCGTGCGCGACAACGTGTCGGGCGTGCCCGGCAACCCTTCGTTCATCCGAACGTGGGACTCCGCCAATCCGGGCGCGTTCAACGTCGTGGCTGCCAGTTCCGACGGAGTCTTCAGCGCCGTCACCTTGCCGACCTTGACCAACAGCGGCGGGGTGGGCTTCATCGGTCTCACGGGCGGCGGGGCAGAAACCGGCGTGTACTTCAACAGCGCTGCGGTGCGCGGCGACGACGTGTTCGTGACCGACGTCACCGGCAGCGGGGGCTTGCGTCCGATGGCGACGATCTTCGAAAAGATCGTCGTTCGTGACGGGACCGATTCGAACGCGGAGCTGCAGCTCCTCGACGCCGCGAACATCGCGACGGTGACGCTTGCGTCGACCGCGTCGGGGTTCTGGACGACGATCGGTTCGGCGCCCGGCATCAGCGATCGTGGACGAGCCGAATTCGCGACCGAAGGCGACATCGTCGTGTTCTACGGCGACCTCACGCCGGCGGGCGCCACGCTCTACACGGTGTTCAACACGGACATCGCGCCGGTGCCGATCGCCCCGGGCCCAGGGGTCTTCGCGGCCGTCCCGATTGGCAGCTTCTACCATATCGTGCGCATCGCAGGCGAATCCGGGAACGGGTTCATCGATCCGGGCGAGCGGCGACCGGTCGGGACGGCGAATGACGTCGGCCCCGACTTCGACTTCAATCGCGTCACGGACTGGCAGATCGGGATCGGCGGGTTCTCGGCCAGCAGCCGCGTCGGGATCACGGACTTCCGCCCGTTCGTCGATGCTGCCACCGGTCTCCCCGATCCGGCCAAGGGAAGCTGGGCGACGGTCGTCTATCTCGCGAACGACACCGTCGGCAACACTGGACTCGCTCTCTATACGAGCCGGCTCAACCTCTTCAAAGACGCCGCGGGTAGCTTCAGCTCGATCGGCGTGGAAGCCGCGGTTCAGGTCGCCCGAGTTGGCGACAATGTCCAGGGGTTCGGGGTCATTCAAGACATCGCGCCCCTACACGACCCGATCAACAACAACGGTGAGGTCGCGTTCCTGGCGACCAACGCCTCCGGCCTCCAGGGCGTGCTCGTGGCGGAACGGGACGCGGACGAGAACACCCACGTCTCGAATACCCGGCTGCCGGCAGGAAGCCCGCCCCAGATCCGCGACCTGGACCGGTTCGATCCCGATTCGCCGCTGGTCGAGTACCTCGCAGAGGGTCCGGTCGGGCAGAATGCGCGGGTCGCCACCAACGAAATCATCATTCACGCGACGGTGGGGCGCGAAACGAGCGACCTGGACAGTCTCACTTCCGGCCACAGCGTCCACTACTACGTCACCCGCGAGGGGCGAGTGGTGCAGATCGTCCCGGAGTCGGACGTCGCCACTCACGCCGGAACCGAGGCGCCAAACGCCAACCTCTACAGCATCGGAATCGAGCTCGAGGACGCCGGCGGGCATCGCACCAACGCGAACTGGGCGCAGGACATCCAGCTCAAGAAGGCAGCCCTGCTGGTGCGCGATATCGCGCTGCGAAATGGCATCCCACTGGAGCACCTGGCCATCTTGCCGTCGGACCTGTTCCCGGCACCAGCGAACAGGCCCAACGACTCGGCTGGCGATCGCCCGTCCAATGTGGCGTTCGTGGCACCGGTCGGGCCCGTCGGTCTGTTCGAAAGACTCGGTACGTATTCCGAAGACAGAGCTGGAGACACGAGGCAGGACGGGTACGGCGCCGACCAGCAAGGGATCCTCTCGCACGGGCAGGTCTTCCACCGCAGCGTCGGCAAGGACGACCCGCGGATCTTCGACTGGGCGAGCTTCATGACGCGCGTGAACAACGGCGTCGGATTCACGCTCAACAGTCCGGCGAATCTGCTCGTCACGGACCCGATGGGACGGCGGATCGGTGTGGATCCGGCGACCGGGCAAACGATCAACGAGATCCCCGACGCCACCTTCACCGGAATCGGCACCGAGCCCGAGTCGATCGCCATCCCCAACGCGATCGAAGGCGAGTACCAGGTGCAGGTCGTCGGCAGCGCGGATGGCGTCTTCCACCTGGACTTCTACGCCGCATCGCTCTCGGGCGAGCTCGTGCGGACGCAGGTCGCCGACCAGACCAGCGTCGGCGCGATCGCGCGGTACTCCCTGAACTACACCAATCAAGTCGGCGCGCGCGCGACGGTGACGGCGGCGAGCAACCTGCGCCCCGTGGCGTTCGACGACGAGATCTTCACGCGCGGCAGTGATCCGGTCGAGCTCGTCGTACTCGCCAACGACAGCGACCCCGAGGGCTTGCTCGATGCGTCGGCGACCGCGATCGTGGATCAGCCGGACCACGGTACCGCCGTCGTCGACCCGGTGACCGGCGTCATCACGTATACGCCGAGTGCAGGCTTCGTGGGAGACGACTCATTCCAGTACGAGATCCGCGACGCGTCAGGCCTCTCCTCCGCACCGGCGACCGTGGTGGCCCACGTGCTGCGTCCGACCCAGCCGCCAACCGCCGTCGACGACGCTCGGACGACGCCGTTCGACACGCCGATCGCGATCGACGTGCTGGCGAACGACTCCGACTCGGATGGCACGCTGGACCCGTCCACCGTCCAGCTGGCTCATCACGGAGAGCCGCTCAATGGGACGGTCGACGTCGATCCGGTCACCGGGCAGCTCACGTACACGCCCGACCCGGATTTCGCCGGTACCGACAGCTTCGAGTACGTCGTCCTCGACAACGACCTGGCGGAATCGAACTCCGCGCGGGTCACGATCACGGTCTTGCCGCCCACCGGTCCCGAAGTCTCCGTGCGGGGCAACGGGGTAAGCATCGTCGACGGTGACACGACGCCCGCGCTGTTCGATCACACCGATTTCGGCGTGGCGGTTCAGAATCAGGCAGCTCCAGTCCGCGTCTTCACGGTGAGTAATATCGGCCCCGCGGCGCTGACCCTGGGGCCGGTCAGCGTGCCGGCCGGCTTCACGCTGGTCGAGCCGCTCGCCACGACGCTGGCGCCGGGTGCGACCGACACGTTCACGGTCCAGCTCGGCTCCGCGACGCTCGGCACGTACGGCGGCGAGATCAGCTTCGCGACCAACGATCCCAACGAGAACCCGTTCAACTTCACGATCGAGGGAAAGGTCGCGATTCCGTCCGGCAGCCTCGACCTCACCTTCGGCGGCGGCGACGGGAAGGTCACGACGCCGACCACCAATCAGGGGCGTAGCGTCGTGGTGCAGCCCGACGGGAAGATCATCGTCGGGGGCATCGGGGACAGCACCACGACGGGTTTCACGCTCGCACGCTACAACCCCGACGGGTCGATCGACACGACCTTCGGCGGCGGCGACGGCGTCGTCGGCGAGACGTTCCCCGGCGGATCCGGGACGGGTGAGCACGTGCTGCTGCGGCCCGACGGCAAGATCGTGCTGGTCGGTTTGGCGGCCACGGCCACGAGCCCCGGCATCGGCGTCATGCGGTTCAACGCCGACGGGTCGCTCGACACAACCTTCGACGGCGATGGCAGGGTCATCCGCTTCACCGGGCCCATCGGCTTCGTCGAGGAGGCCGCGCTGCAGGCGGACGGCAAGATCGTCGTGGTCGCAACGCACTCGACCACCAGCAACGACTTCGCCGTCGCGCGATTCAACGCCGACGGAACCGTCGACGCGACCTTCGGCGGCGGCGACGGCCTGGTCACGACCGATTTCGGCTCGCTGGGCAACGATGTGGCGCGCGCCGTGGCGATCGACGCGAGCGGCAAGATCGTCGTCGCCGGTGTCGCGAACGGCAACGATTGGGGGCTCGCGCGGTACAACACGGACGGCACACCCGATACGACCTTCGGCGGCGGCGGGTTGGTCATGACCGACTTCGGCTCGTCTGCCGAAGCTGCGAACGGCCTCGTCCTCCAGGCCGATGGCAAGATCGTGGTCGTCGGTGTCGCCGGATTTCCGCGCGGCGTCAGCGTCGCGCGCTACAACGTGGACGGCAGTCCCGACACGAGCTTCAGCGGCGATGGCCGTGCCTCGGCGGAAATCGGCGAGGGCGTCGAGCCCACCGCGGTCGCGCTGCAGGCCGACGGGAAGATCGTCGTCGCGGGATCCATCCAGCCGGGCAACCAGGACTTCGAGTTTCTCCTGACCCGATTCACCGCGGACGGGAGCCTCGACGCTGCGTTCGGCGCCGGCGGCGCCGTCGTGACCGACTTCGCCGGGTTCAATGATTTCGGCAGCGACGTGGCCGTTCAGGCCGACGGGAAGATCGTCGTGGCCGGCACCAGCATCCCCGACAACGCGAATTTCGATTTCGCGGTGGCGCGGTACTACGGTGACGCGACGGTCCTGCCGACGGTCACGCTCACCGCGACGGACGCGGTCGGATCCGAGAGCGGCTCGGACGGCTTGCGGTTTACCGTCACGCGCACAGGGCTGACCGACGAACCGTTGACCGTCGCCCTGGAAGCCCAGAACGACGGCGTGGCCGGCCAGGCGACGCTCGGCATCGACTACACGGTCGCCGGCGGTCTCCTCATCACGATCCCGGCCGGTGCCGCATCCGTCGACGTCGCGCTCGACGTCGTGCCCGACGCAGTCGCCGAAGAGGACGAGCTGATCACGCTCGCGATCCTGGCCCGGCCCGAGTATTTCATCGGCACGCCGTTTATTGCCGATGGGCTCATCGACGGCGAGGTTCAGCAGGTGGCGCTCGACGGCCGCCTCGACCCGGCCTTCGGCGGCGGCGACGGGCAGGCGGCCAGTGATTTCGGCGTCGGCGTGAGCTTCACGAGCTCGTTGGCGTTGCAACCGGACGGCAAGGTTCTCGTGGCCGCCCGCGTCTCGGGGCTCGAGAAGGTGGGCATCGCCCGGTTTCGCATGAATGGCATCCCCGATCCGTCCTTCGACAACGACGGGCTCGTCATCACGCCGCTGGACGTTGTGGGGGGCATGCGGGAGACGGTCGCCGTCCAGCCCGATGGAAAGGTCATCGCCGCGGGCGTCATCTACCACGGCGATACCGACTTCGCGATGGTTCGCTATCTTCCCAACGGCGCACTGGATACGACCTTCGGTGGCGGCGACGGCATCGTCGAGACGAATTTCGCGCTGGGCAGCTTCCCGTTCGATTTCCTGACGACGATCCTCGTCGATGCCGACGGCAGGATCTACCTGGGCGGCCAGGCCAGCACCGACAACGGTGGAGACTTCGCCGTCGCCCGGTACGATCGCGATGGGAATCTCGATCCGACGTTCGACGGGGACGGGCTCGTGACCACCGACACCGGGCCGAGCGACAGCATTCTGGCCCTGGCGCTGCAGCCGGACGGCAAGATCGTCGCGGTCGGATCGACCAGGTTCAACGGCTTCTTCTTCACTGCTGCCGACGCGTCGGTGGTGCGCTACAACCACGATGGCAGCCTCGATACGAGCTTCGGCGGCACCGGGATCGTGACCACGAGCGTCCACGACCACACCGAAGCGCGCGGTGTCGCCGTTCGCGCCGACGGCAAGATCGTCGTCGCCGGCTCGGCAGTCAACAGCGGTCAATTCACCCCCAACTCGGCCGACGCGGTGATCCTGCAGTACAACTCCGATGGGAGCCTGGACACCACGTTCGGCGGAGGGGACGGGCTCCTGCTCGAGAACTTCCAGGTTGTCGTCGCGACACAGATCGACGCAGCGCAGGACGTCGAGGTACAACCCGACGGGCAGATCGTCGTCACCGGAACCGACGACTTCGGTCTGGTCATCGCACGCTACAACCCCGACGGCACCCGCGACACGACGTTCGGCGGCGGCACCGGCATGGCGACGCCCGGGCTCAACGGGAACTTCGGCGCCTTCGTGCAAGGGGCGCTACAGCCGGACGGAAAGCTCGTTGTCAGCGCAATGGGCAACTTCGGGCTCATCCGCTTCTCGGGTCCGTTCGCGCTCGCGCCTTCCGAGGCGAGCATCGCCGGCGTCGTTTTCGACGATGCCGACGGCGACGGAGTCCGCGACGCCGGCGAGACCGGTCTGCCGGGCTGGACTGTTCGGCTGGATCTGAACAACGACGGGACGTTCGATGCGAGCACGGTGACGAGCGCCGGCGGTGCGTACACGTTCGCGAACGTGACGCCGGGCACGCACGCGGTCCGTGAAGTGCTGCAGGCGGGCTGGGCGCCGACGGCGCCGGCCGGCGGTGCGCACGTCGTGACGGTCGCGCAGGGCGACGTCGTCGCCGGCCGCGACTTCGGCAACCGCAACGAGCCTCCCGTGGCGGGTGATGATGCGTACTCGCTGGACGAGGACCAGCTGCTGGTCGTGCCCGGGGCGGGAGCAGCCGGCGCGCTGTTCGCCAACGACAGCGATCCGTCAGGCGACGCGTTCACCGCGACCGTGGTGACCGGCCCATCTCACGGAACGCTGCCCGCATTCAATTCCACGACCGGGGCGTTCAGCTATCGGCCGGCGGCGAACTACGTCGGACCGGACAGCTTCGTCTATCGGATCCAGGATGGTCACAACGGTGCCGACACCGCCTCGGTCTCGCTCACGGTCAGGCCTATCGACGACGCGCCGGTCGCGGCGCCCGACACCTACTCGACGCTCGAGGACACCACGCTCACGGTGCCGGCGCCTGGACTGCTGGGCAACGATACGGACGTCGAGGGCGCCGCGCTCACCGTGGTGAACGTGAGTGCGCCGACGCACGGGACAGCGGCGGTCGGCGCGAACGGCGCGCTCGCCTATACGCCGGCGGAGAACTACTTCGGACCCGACAGCTTCACCTATCAGGTCTCCGACGGCACGCTCGTGTCCGATCCGGCGACGGTGACGCTGACGGTCGTCGCGGTGAACGACGCGCCGGTCCTGGCGCCGATCGGCGACCGCGCGGTGGACGAGGGCCAGACCCTGACGTTCTCGCTCTCGGCCGCGGACGTCGACAGCACGCTGCTCACGTTCAGCGCCAGCGGGCTCCCTGCCGGTGCGACATTCGACGCCGTCACGCGAGTCTTCTCCTGGACGCCTTCCCCGGCGCAGGGACCCGGCACCTTCACCGTGACGTTCTCCGTCTCGGACGGTGAGCTCGGCGACGCCGAGACGATCGACATCGACGTGAACGAGGTGGCGGGCGGGGCGCCCGTGTTGAGTGCGCTCGCGGTGACGCCGACGGTCGCGGAGAACGGCGTCGTGACCTTGACGGGGAGCTTCAATCATCCCGGGACCGGCGCGCCGTTCACCCTGGCCGTCGCCTGGGGCGAAGGCGCACCGGATACGGTCGCGCTCGACGCGAGCGCGCGGACGTTTGCGCTGACCCACCGCTATCTCGACGACGACCCTTCGGGAACATCGTCGGATACGTACGCGATCCAGGTCGTGCTGACCGACGCAGCCGGCAACCAGGCGGCCGCGGCCACGAGCACGAGCGTGCGCAACGTGGCCCCGACGGCGACCCTGGCCGGTCCCACGCTCGGGCTACCCGGAGCGCCGCTCGACTTCGGCGGGAGCTTCACCGATCCGGGCACGCGCGATCGCTTCGAGGTCGCATGGGATTTCGGCGATGGCGCAAGCGTAGCCTTCCATGCCGCGACCGACCCCGGCGCGCTGGTGGCCCGTCACGCCTTCAACGCCAACGGAGAGTACACGGTCACGCTCCTGGTCAGGGACGATGACGGTGGTGTCGGTGCTGCCAGTCTGCGCGTCGCGATCGGGGCGGTCGTCCTCCAGCCGGACATCTGCGATCCGGACAAGACCGAGCTGCTGATCGTCGGCACCTCCGGCGACGACAAGATCCGGATCACGCAGGCGCACGGGCGCGACGACGATCACGATCGGTGCGACTCGGATCGCGGCCACCGCGCGCCGGCCTCGCACCACGACGGAGACGGGCACGGACACTCCGAGGGCGGCATCGAGGTGTGGATGAACGGGCGCTCGCTCGGCGTCTTCCAGCCGACCGGACGCGTCGTGGTCTACGGTCAGGAGGGGAACGACGACATCGAGGTCGCGGACAACGTCACGTTGTCAGCCGAGCTGTACGGCGGCGCCGGGAACGATCGGCTCCAGGGCGCAAAAGGCGCCGACATTCTCGTGGGCGGATCCGGCGACGATCGCCTGAGCGGCGGCGGCAACCTCGACATCCTGATCGGCGGCGCCGGCGCCGATCGGCTGGTCGCCGGTTCCTCGGGATCGATCCTGATCGCGGGTCCGACGGCGCACGACGAGGACCGAAACGCCTTGTGCAAGATCTTCGACGAATGGACGCGGACCGACGTGAGCTACGCCACGCGCGTCGCGCACCTGACGAACGGAGGCGGGCTCAACGGTGACGTTCGGCTCAACCAGGAGACGGTCGGCGACGACCGCGCCGTCGACAAGCTCACCGGCGGCGCGCGCAGCGACTGGTTCATCGTGGAGAAGCGCGACAAGATCGACGGGCGCTCCTCGTCCGAGCGCGTCCTGCTGACGGACGGCGCCGCCGCGCCGCCGCCCTGCGCCCCCCACACGCCGATGCTGGACTGGTCCGGCGTGCATCACGGCCACGCCGGATCGGTCCAGCTCACGTGGGAGCACGTGGTCCCTCGGTTCGCGGAGCTCGAAGGGTCGAGATCCGGTTCTAGATAGTCCGCGACGCGGGCAGCTGGCGCGCCAACGCGGCCGGCGCGCTCGCGCGACCGCCCTGCAGGCGCTGTCCGGCGCGAATCAGCGCCAGGCCCAGGGCCGTGCGCAGCGACGACTTCCGGCGAAACGACTCGGCGATCTGCTCGCGGTGCATCGCCGCCCGGATCTCGTCCAGCCGCTCCTTCGCCCACCACTCGACCAGGTAGATGTTCAGATCCATGACACCGACTCCCCCCTCGCGGCGCCGGCCGCGACCAGGACGTTGCTCCGCCGCGGCACCGGCCGCTCCTGCTGGGTCAGCACGATCTGCAGGCGCCCGGGCCGGGTGCGGTCCTCGTCGCCGAAGGCGCGCGACGCAGTCTCGATCACCTGGCTCACCATGTCGGGGCGGTCGAGCGGGACCGGGATCGTGACCCGCCAGCCGCGTCCGAGCGTGCGCCGCACGACCGGCGAGACGATCGCGCCGAGTGCTGCGTGGACCGCGTCCGTCACCGCGATCTGCTGCGTGATCTCCGCCAGCCGCGTGCGCTGACGCCAGCCGGCGAGCTGCAGCAGTCCTACGATCAGCGCGATCGGCGACAACACGAGCACGACGGACAAGGTGTAGAGCGCTACGGATTGCATGTCGACCTCCTCCTCTTGCTCCCCTATGACACCGCGAGGGGGCGGGTGTGAAACGGCGCGCGATCAGACCGCGAGCGGGTGCAGATCCGGGCGGCAGGCCGAGCAGGGCACGAGCCCCATCGAGCCGGCGAGCTCGCGCGAGGTGAGCAGGGTGATGGGCCCGATCGGCCGCCGCGCGATGTCGCCGCAGGTCGGCAGGCAGTACTCGTGCGCATCGTTTCGCTCGTAGTGGTAGAGCGTCTCGCGCGCGATGCGCGAATCGCTGCGCCCGCCGACGGCCTGGATGCCCTCGACCGCGAGGAGCTCGCGCTTGAGCCCGACCTTGTCGCCGGAGTAGCCGGTGAGCGCGCCCGAGGTGCCGATGATGCGATGGCAGGGCACGACGATCGGCAGCGGATTCCAGCGCAGCGCCTGCGCGACCGCGCGCGTGGCCGAGGGCCGGCCGATCTCGGCGGCGATCCCGGCGTACGACGTGACCGCGCCGTACGGGATCGCCGCGGTCGCGCGGAGCACGGCGCGATGGAAGTCGCTTCGCGCCATGCGCAGGTCGAGCGGCCATTCCAGCCGCTTGCGGTCGCCGCGCAGGTACTCCATGAGCTCGCGGTAGAGCGCCTCGATCTCGGCGCCGTCCTCCTGCAGCTCGACACCCGGGAGCCGGCGAAGCCGCGACGTGCTCAGATCGTTGCGGCTGTCCAGATACTCGACGAGCGACACACCGTGCTCCGAGCGCGCGATGAGAATGCGCCCCAGCGGCGAGGGGAAGACTCGATAGGAGACCAGACGCGATCTCAGATCGGCGAGCTGCGACTCGAGCCCGTGAAGCGCGCGGGACAGGCTCTCCGCCTCCGACGGCGCGCGGCGAAGCGCCCCCACGACCCCCTCGATCTCGCGATAGCGATGGAACTCGCCGCGGCAGGCGCCGCACGCGTCGATGTGCTGCTCGACGCGGTGCACGGCTCCGGGGTCGGCGTCGCCCGTCGCTGCAGCGACGAGGTCGGGTTCGATCTCTACGCACACTTGAGGTTTACGCTTCATCGCGGTCGCTCCATGCTGAGTGGGCTCTTTTCGACGCCTCCCGATGGAAGCTCGTGGCCGTTGAGGCTCGTCCGGATCTTGCGGAGCGCCTGGAACACGTGCGCTCGCGCGCTCTCCGCCGAGCAGTCCAGGCTTCGGCCGATCGCGTCGTAGTCGAGGTCGTGGACCTTGCGCATGACGAAGGCCAATCGCTGCTTGAGCGGCAGGCCCCGGACCGTGGTTTCCAGTAGTGTCCGCGCCTCGCCCAGGCGCGCCTCGTCCTCGGGCCCGTCGCCGTCGCTCTCGCGGCTCGCCACCGTGATCGCCTGGTGGGCGACGCGCCGGCGTTTCTCGGACCGGAAGTGATTCCGGGAAAGGTTGGTCGCGATCGCGAAGAGCCAGGCGCGGACGTTGGCGTCCGGGCCCAGGGTCCGGTAGGCCCGATAGGCTCTGAGGAATGTCTCCTGCGAGAGATCCTCGGCCTCCGCCGGGCGCGACGTCACCCGCCGGAGATAGCGATAAATCTCCGCGTGGTGCGCGCCCACGATGGTCTCGAACGGCTGTGCGCCCATCATTGGTGAAGACACCGCGCAGGCCCGGATGTGAAACGGCCGGCGGCGCTCAGCACATGATAAGGTATCCAGCCGGATGTGCGCGCCGCAGGCCGTCGCGGGGCTGGGGCCCCGCCGGACGAGGCGCGCCTACTAACGCGAGGAGTCGCGGTGACCGAGACAGCGGAGGTCGTCGTCGTCGGGGGCGGAGTCAACGGGGCGAGCATCGCGTACGCGCTGGCCGCGCGCGGCGTGCGCCGCGTCGTCCTGTGTGAGCAAGCGGCGCTCGCCAACGGCGCCTCGGGGCGCTCGAGCGCGCTCGTGCGCATGCACTACACGAACGAATGGGACGCGCGCCTGGCGTTCGCGAGCTTTCCGGTGTTCAGGAGCTGGCCCGAGATCATGGGCGGCCCGCCGGTGTTCACCCACACCGGATTCGTCAACGTCGTCGCGCCGGCGTATGCCGAGGCGCTCGGCAAGAACGTCGAGATGCTGCGCGGGATCGGGGTCAACACGACCGCCCTGACACCGGGCCAGCTGCGCGACCTGCAGCCGTTCGTGAACGTCGACGACATCGGCGCCGCCGCCTGGGAGCCCGAGAGCGGCTACGCCGATCCGGCCGCCACCGTCGAGGGCTTCAGGCGTCGTGCCTCGGAGCTCGGCGCGCAGATCCGCCAGTGGACGCCGGTGCGGGCGATCCTGCGCCGCGAGAGCCGCGTGACCGGCGTGGAAACGAGCGCCGGACGCATCGACGCCGGCACGGTCGTCGTCGCGGCCGGGGCGTGGGCGCCGCGTCTCTGTCGCGAGATCGGGATCGAGCTGCCGGCGCGACCCAAGGGGATCGATACGGTCCAGGTCGATCGTCCGCCGGCGCTGGCCGAGCCGCACGTGATCTTCATCGACAACGTGCTCGGCACCTACTTTCGCCCGGAGAGCCGCGTCCGCACGATCGTCGGCGTGCCGTGCCAGGAGTGGGACCTCGATCCCGACGGACCGATGGTGCTCCCGCCCGGCGCCGCCGCGACCGGCGCGCAGATCCTGACGCATCGGATCCCGGCGATGGAGGGCGCGACGCTCGCGCGCGGCTATCGCGCGTTCGACTGCTACAGCCGCGACCGGCACGCGATTCTCGGACGGGTCGACGGCATCGACGGCCTCTATGTGGCGACGGCGTTCAGCGGCTCGGGCTTCAAGATTTCTCCCGCGGTCGGCGTCTGCATGGCCGAGCTGATCCTGGACGGTCGCGCGAAGACCGTCGACATCGACGCGTTCGCGCTCCGCCGCTTCGCCGAGGGGAAATCGCCGGAGGGCCCGTACCCGTACGCGCAGCGTCGCGACCACGCCGACCGTTGACTTGGTGCGAGGCTCCGACTACTTTGACTGAGCGTCAGCGTGCGAGGGCGCGCGGCCCGGCGCGCAACACGTCGAGGAGGATCTCATGTTCAAGCGAGTGGTGACGTCGGAGAAGGAGCTGCGCGACCTGATGGGCACGCCGAGCGAGCGCGCGATCAAGAAGGAATCGCCGTTCATCGACGCGCCGAGCCGCGAGTTCATCGCGCACTCGCCGTTCCTGCTGCTCGCGACCTCCGACGGGCAGGGCCGCTGCGATGTTTCGCCCAAGGGCGACGCGCCGGGCTTCGTGCGCGTCCTCGACGAACACCACCTCGTGATTCCCGACCGTCCGGGCAACAAGCGGCTCGACGGGCTGCGCAATGTGATCGTGAACCCGCACGCGGGCATGATCTTTCTGATTCCGGGCCGCGAGGAGACCCTGCGGGTGAACGGCCGCGCCTCGATCGTGCTCGACGAGGACGTGCTCGAATCGCTCGCGGCACGCGGCAAGCGGCCGCAGGTCGCCATCGCGGTCGAGGTCGAGGAGTGCTTCCTGCACTGTCCCAAGGCGTTCCGGCGCTCGCAGCTCTGGGAGCCCGAGGCCTGGCCGGATCGCGCCGTGCTGCCCTCGATGTCGTGCGTGCTCTACGACAAGCTCCAGCCGGAAGGTAAGACCCTCGAGCAGTACCTGCGCGAGAGCGAAGAGGGCATCCAGAGGACGCTCTACTGAGCCGACCGTACCGGATCGGCATCGACGTCGGCGGCACGTTCACCGACCTCGTCGCGGTCGACGCGCAGGGCTCCCTCACGATCGCCAAGTGCGCCTCGACGCCGCCCGACCCGTCGGTCGGGCTCATCGACGGGCTTGCGCTCCTGGCCGCGGAGCTCTCCACCGATCTGCGCGGGCTCCTCGCCCAGACGGAAACGATCGTCCACGGCACGACCGTCGCCACCAACGCGCTGCTCGAGCGCAAAGGCGCCAAGATCGGTTTGCTGACGACCGAGGGCCACCGCGACGTCATCGAGATGCGCGAGGGTCTAAAGGACGATCGCTACAACTTGCGGATGCCGCCGCCCGTCCCGCTGGTGCCGCGCGTGCGCCGGCTCGGCGTGCGCGAGCGTCTCCGCTTCGACGGCTCCGTCGCGACCCCGCTGAACCGGCGCTCGCTCGAGGCGAGCCTCAGGACCTTGGCGAGGGCGCGGGTCGAAGCGATCGCGGTGTGCTATCTGCATTCGTACCGGAATCCGCGGCACGAAAAGCTCACGGGGCGCGCTGTCGCGCGGCGCCTGCCGGGCGCCTACATCTCGCTCTCGTGCGACGTCCTGCCGCAGATCAAGGAATACGAGCGAGTCTGGACGACCGTCGTCAACGCCTACGTCGGTCCGGCCCTGGCGAGCTATCTCAAGAATCTCGCGGCGCGGCTCGCGAGCCACGGCTACCGCGGCGACGTCCTGATCATCCAGTCGCACGGCGGCGTGGCGCCGGTGCGCGAGTCGACACGCCTGGCCGCCGGCGCGGTGTTATCGGGGCCGGCCGGCGGCGTCGCCGCCGGGCGCTATTGCGCGCGACTCATCGACGAGCCCAGCCTCATCACGTTCGACATGGGCGGCACGTCGACCGACATCGCGCTCCTCCAGGGCGGCGAGCCGCAGCTGACCGGCGAAAAGACCATCGGCGTCGCGAAAGTCGCGCTGCCGGCGATCGACATCCACACGCTCGGCGCGGGCGGCGGCTCGGTGGCGTGGGTCGATGCGGGCGGCATCCTCCACGTCGGCCCGGAGAGCGCGGGGGCGGCGCCCGGTCCCGCCTGCTACGGCAAGGGCGGCACGCGCGCCACGGTCACCGACGCTAATCTGGTAATGGGATTCCTCGATCCCGCGAACTTCCTGGGCGGCCGCATCGCGCTCGACACCCGCGCGGCGACCACGGCGGTCGACGCCGTCGCGCGGGCGCTCGGGACGACGTCCTTGCGCGCGGCCGAGGGCATCGCGCGCGTGGTCAACACCAACATGGCCGAAGGGATCAAGATCGTCTCGGTCCGCCGTGGCGTCGATCCGCGCCGGTTCGCCCTGATCTCGTTCGGCGGCGCGGCCGGCCTGCACGTGACCGAGGTCGCGCGCCTGCTGGAGATCCGGCGTGTGATCGTGCCGTCGGTCGCCGCCGTGCTTTCTGCGTGGGGCATGCTGGCGACCGATCTGCGCTACGAGCTCGTGCGCTCGCACGTGAGCGAGGTGGGGCGGATGACGGCCGCGGGCCTGCGCCGGCTCTTCGCGGCGCTCGAGCGCGACGGCCGGAAGCGGCTGGCCCGCTTCGACGGGCCGGTGACGGTACGGCGCGGGCTCGACATGCGCTACGGCGAGCAGATCTTCGAGATCCAGGTCGACCTCGACGGCGTCGACCTCGATTCGGCCGATTTGATGACCGAGGTCGCCGAGCGCTTCCATCGGCGCCACGAGGAGCTCTACGCCTACAGCGCGCCGGGGCAGGAGATCGTGATCGTCAACGCGCGCGTGGCGGTGGTCGGCGCGCTGCCGGTGTTGCCGGCCGGCGCCGGCGCCGTC
>DATEMW010000429.1:0-6369 GCA_035275385.1 Candidatus Methylomirabilota bacterium
GCCTCTTGAGCGGGATGGCGTTCGCCTCGATCGTGGTGGGGCTCCTGGTGGGCCCCGCCGCGTTCGGTCTCTTGCTCGTCCGCTGGGATTCGTACGCGGCGCCGTGGACCGCGTTCGCCGCGCTCTCGGCGCTGGCCGCCGGCGCGACGCTCGTGATCAGCGAGGCGCTCGAGCGCGAGCGGCGCTAGATTGTCGAAGGGGGCCTCTGCGGCCCCCTCCGAGCCTCCCCCGGGATTGCGCGGGCAAAGCCCGCGCTCGAACCGTCTTACTCAGCCCTCAGGCGGCGCTCTTTCCGAGGATCGGGACGCCTTTGAGAGCCTCGGCGGTCGTGGGGTCTGCGTAGACGCCGAAGGCGTCGACCAGGACGCCGCGGACGCCGCTCGTGGTCTCGATCGCGTAGGCGATCGCCATGTCGTCGGGGTCCGAGACGCCCTCGAAGCGGTAGTAGCCGCGGATCGTCAGATCCTTGGGAGCGAAACGGCGGCCGTTCCCCAGCGCCTCCAGCCCGCCGTCGATCGCTTTGAAATGTTCCGTGTAGCCTCGACGATTCAGCTCGTCGACGACCCGCTTGAGTGTCTCTTCGCGCTTGGGAGTCTCTTCCATATGGGCTCTCAGCCGCTCAGATCGGACAGATGAGCTGTCCGAGCCCCGCGGTCAGCTTGGCGTGTTCGTAGTCGATCGGCACGTCGACGACCGACGGGCCGGGGTGAGCCAACGCCTGGGTCAGGATCGGCCGCAGATCTCGCGCCGATTCGACGCGGAAGCCCTTGGCGCCGAACGCCGCGGCCAGCGCCACGAAGTCCGGGTTGCCGAACTTGACGCCGGATTCCCGCCCAAGATGAGTCTGCTGCTTCCACTGGATCAGGTTGTAGCCGCCGTCGCGAAAGATCACGTTGACGACGGGCAGGCGCAGCCGGCAGGCGGTCTCGAGCTCCTGACTGTTCATGAGGAAGCCGCCGTCGCCGCTCACCGCCACCACCTGACGCTCGGGGTGCACGAGCTTGGCCGCAATCGCCGCCGGCAGCGCGAAGCCCATCGCCGCGTAGCCGTTGGAGATCAGCACGGTGTTCGGCTCGTAGGCCGGAAACGTGCGGGCGATCCAGAGCTTGTGGGTGCCGACATCCGAGATCAGGATGTCCTCGCGGCCCATGACGGCGCGGAGGTCTCTCAGCACGCGCTGAGGCTTGAGCGGAAAATCACTGTCGTCGGCGCCCTCCGCGAGCTCGGTCAGGATGTAGCGCCGGAGCGTCTGATACGGCGACGGATCCTTCTGGCTCTTCACGAGCCCGCCCAGGAGCTCGATCGCCTCGCGCACGTCCGCGACGACCTCGACCGCCGGCTGATAGAAGCTGTCGACCTCGGCCGGCGTGAAGTCGATGTGGACGATCGACTTCTTGCGCTCCGGGTTCCAGAACTTCGGCGCGTACTCGACCGGATCGTAGCCGACCGCGATGATCAGGTCGGCCTTGTCGAAGCCGCACGAGATGTAGTCCCGCGCCTGCAGGCCGACCGAGAGCAGGCACAGGTCGTCGTCGTACGGCATCGAGCCCTTGGCCATGAACGTGTGAGCGACGGGGATGCCGTGCGCCCGCGCGAACTTCCGAAGCTCGTCGGACGCCCGGCCGCGGATCACCCCGTTGCCCGCGAAGATCAGCGGGAACGATGCGGCGTCGATCAGCCGAGCGGCAGTCTCCAGCGCCTGGCGATCGGGCGACGGACGACGGGCGCGCTCGGTGGACAGCGGCGCGCCGTCGGTCGCCTCGCGCGCGACGTCCTCGGGCACTTCGATGTGACACGCGCCCGGCTTCTCGGATTCGGCGAGCTTGAACGCCTTGCGGATCACCTCGGGGATGACCCCGGCGGTCTCGACCCGCGTGTTCCATTTGGTGAGCGGGCGGAAGTGCTCGACGATGTCGACGCGCTGGTGGGACTCCTTGTGGACGCGGTCGCGCCCGGCCTGACCCGTGATCGCCACCAGCGGCGCGCGGTCGAGGTTCGCGTCGGCGACGCCGGTCGCGAGATTGGTGGCGCCCGGACCGAGCGTGGCGAGACAGACGCCCGCGCGGCCGGTCAGGCGACCGTAGGCGTCGGCCATGAACGCGGCGCCCTGCTCGTGCCGCGTGGGGATGAACGTGATCCGCGAGTCGAGGAAGGAATCGAGGATGTCGAGAATTTCCTCACCCGGCAGACCGAATACGTAGCGGACCTGCTCGTTCTCCAGGCACTGAACGATCAGGTCCGCCGCTTTCATGCGTCGCTCAGGCCATCCAGACCGACTTGATGTTGACGAATTCGCGGATGCCGTACTCCGACAGCTCGCGTCCGTAGCCCGAGCGCTTGATGCCGCCGAACGGCAGCCGGGGGTCTGACTTCACCATCCCGTTGACGAACACCGCGCCCGCCTCGATCTCGGCGGCGAGACGCTCGGCGCGCGAATGATCCCGGGTCCACAGCGACGCGCCCAGGCCGAACTGCGAGTCGTTCGCCAGGCGGATCGCGTCGGCCACGTCCTTGGCGCGGATCACCGCCGCCACCGGCCCGAACGTCTCCTCGTCGAAGGCCGGCATGCCCTTGTCGACCGCGGCGAGCAACGTGGGCGGGTAATACGCGCCGGCGCCGCGGGGCACCTCGCCGCCGAGCAGGAGCTTGGCTCCCCGTTTGACCGACTCCGCGACTTGACGATGGAGGTCGTCGCGCAGATCGACGCGGGCCTGCGGGCCCACCTGGGTCTCGCGGGAGAGCGGATCGCCGACCCGGCGCGACCGCATCTGGTCGACGAACTTCGGGACGAACTTCTCGGCGACGGACTCGACCACGATGAAGCGCTTGGCGCAGATGCAGCTCTGGCCGCTGTTGATGAGCCTCGCCTCGGCCGCGACGTTGGCGGCCTGGTCGAGATCGGCGTCTTCCAGCACGATGAACGGGTCGCTGCCGCCGAGCTCCATCACGGTCTTCTTCAGCATCTTCCCCGCCCGCTCGGCCACCTTGCTGCCGGCAAGCTCGCTGCCCGTGAGCGTGACGGCGACGATCCGCGGATCGTCGATGAGCCCGCCGACCGCCGAGGAATCGATCAGCGCGGTGGCGAAGAGCCCGCGCGGGAACCCGGCCTCGCGGAACACCTCCTCGATCTGCAAGGCGCAGCGCGGAACGTTCGAGGCGTGCTTGAGCACGCCGGCGTTGCCGGCCATGAGGGCGGGCGCGGCGAAGCGGAAGACCTGCCAGAACGGGAAGTTCCACGGCATCACCGCGAGCACGACGCCGAGCGGGTCGAAGCGCACGAAGCTCTTCTTCGCGTCGGTCTCGCGCGGCTGCGCGGCCAGGAAGCCCTCGGCCGTGTCCGCGTAGTAGTCGCAGACCCAGGCGCATTTCTCGGCCTCGGCTTCGCCCTGCACGATCGGCTTGCCCATCTCGAGCGTCATCGAGCGCGCGAACTCGGCCTTACGTCGCCGCAGCACCTGCGCGGCCTGGCGCATGAGCTCGGCCCGCGTCTTGAATGGGACGTTTCGCCACTCGAGAAACGCGGCGTGGCCCCTGGCCAGGATGCCATCGAGCTCGCTGGACGAGGCCTGGGTGAAGGTCTCGAGGACTTCTCCGGTCGCGGGATTGACCGATTGCAGGCTCATGGCGTCTCCCCTCTTCCTTCCATGCTCTCTCCGGACCGGCGAACGCGCAACGAAACGTGCCCCGGTCACGGAGGGGGGATCACAAGTGTCGGCGGGCCAGGCTCTCGGCGTAGACGTGCAAGAGGCGGTGCATCTCGCGCATCGCGTCCTCGGCCGCGCGGCGATCGTCCTGCGTGGTCAGATGCTTGAGGATGGTCTTCTTCGTCTCGCCCGACTCCTCCTGCTCGACCGCCTCGTGCACGGCGTAGTTCTGACCACCCCACTCCGCGCGGACGCCGTAGTGCTCGACGAGCGCGCGGCCGACCGTACGGGCGATCTCGACGACTTCCTCTTCGAGTAGCGCCGTGGCGCAGAGCGAGGCGCTCCACGGGCGCTGATACGCCAGCTCCTGGAAAAAACGCACGATCGCGGCCATCTCGGGCACGGGCACGATGCGGTCGTAGGCCTCGCGCGAGTAGCCGAGATCGTCGCCGATCCGGCGGAAGAGCTCGTCGTGGTCAGGCGTGGCGCCGACCTGCCCGCCCAGGAAGCCGAGGTCCTCGACGAGCAGATGACGCGCGCAGTCCTTGCGAACCTCGAAATCGTCGCAGCGCGTGTGGATGCCACTGAAGATTCGCGGAAACCACGCGATCAAGAGGTAGTGCTGGGCGATGTGACCCCACACCTGCTCGCGGGTCAGCGAGCCGGACGCGAAGCGCTTGAAGTATTCCGAGCGTCTGAATGGGTTCTGCGCCAAGAGCTCCGCGACCAGCGCGTCGAACCACTCCTCGGTCGTCATGGCCATCTCCTCGGCTCGGGCTGGCCGGATTATAGCGAAGCCGCGCCGGCGGCCGGCGTGACGCTGGCCGGAGGCCGGCGCGAGCGCGTCGCCGTCTCGAACGCGTGGGCCAGCCGCAGCAGGGTCGGTTCGCTCCAGGCGCGACCGAGAAACGTCAGCCCGATCGGCACCCCCTCTGTGGTGTAGCCCGCCGGCACGATGACGCTCGGATAGCCGGCCTTGGCGCCGATCGCGGCGCCGATCCATCCCGGGAAGACCAGCGCATCCAGGCGCTCGCGCTTCATCACCTCGTCGATCCCCTCGGTGCGCGAGAGCCTGAGATCCTCCGCGCGGCTGCGCCGGTACGTCGCTGCGCGCAGTCCGCTGGTCGACTGGGCCGCGAGGAGCAGCACCTGACCGTGCCGCAGCATCTCTTCGGGGCGCGTTTCGTTGAACTTGATCAGATCGCGGAGCGATCGGATCGGCGAGCTCGGCCCGAGACTCTGGAGATAGCGATTCAGATCGCGCTTGAACTCGTAGAGCATGACGTCGGAGCGGAAATCCGTCACCGCGCGGGCCGTGGCGATGTTGGCGGGATCGACGAGGGTCGCGCCCTGATCCCGGAGCGCGCGCAGAGCCGTATCGAGCAGCGGCGTCTCGGGCGGAGTCAAGCGCTCGAAGAACACCGCGCGCGGCACGCCGAGGCGAGCGCCCTCGAGCCCGCTCGCCGAGAGAAGCTCCGTGTAGTCGGTTCGCGCGTGGCGGCGGCTCGCCCGCGTGGCGCGATCCTCGGCGTCGACACCGGTCATCGCCCCCAGGAGGATCGCGGCATCGGCCACCGTCCGCGCGAACGGTCCGGCGGTGTCCTGACTGGCGGCGATCGGCACGATGCCCGAGCGCGAGACGAGACCGAGGGTCGGTTTGACGCCGACCACCGAATTCCAGTTGGCCGGGCTCAGGATCGATCCCGACGTCTCGGTACCGACGGCCACCGTGCAAAGCGACGCCGCCACGACGACGGCCGAGCCGCTGCTGGACCCGCCCGGGCTCAGGCTCTCCCCGTACGGATTCCTCACCTGACCGCCGCGCGAGCTGTAGCCCGCGGGCATGAGCGTGGTCATGAAATTCGCCCACTCGGTCATGTTCGCCTTGCCGAGGATCACGGCGCCGGCGGCGCGCAGCCGCGTCACCAGAAACGCGTCGCGAGGGGCGATACAGTCTTTCAGCGCCAGGGAGCCCGCGCTCGTGTGCAAACGGTCGCTGGTGGCGATGTTGTCCTTGAGGAAGAGCGGGATGCCGTGCAGCGGCCCGCGGACCCGGCCCGAGGCGCGCTCCCGATCGAGCGCGTTGGCAATGTCTCGCGCCTCGGGATTGACCTCGAGCACGGCGTTGAGCCGCGGGCCGCTGCGGTCGTAGGCCTCGACGCGCTCCAGGAACCGCTCGGTCAGACGGACCGAAGTCAGGCGGCCGTCCTGCATGGCCGCCTGGAGCTCCGTGATCGTCAGCTCGGACGGATCGCCGTCTCGTGTCGCTGCCACGCGCGCGATTCTATCTCACGCCGAACGGCACGTGCGACGCTCGCGCGGTGGCCGAGCTCAGCACTTCGGCGCTTCGCGAAGCTTCGCCTCGATCCGGTCGCCGGGCTTCATGTCCCTGACCGTTTCTTTGTTGGCCTGGAACTCGTGCATGGCGCCCTTGGTGTCGCGAATCGTCACGCGGCCTGAATTCTGATCGACCGCCGTGACCTGGCCCTCGACCTTCTCGGGCACGTCGGCGCGGTTCTTACAGTCGGCCTTGGGCTGCGCGAAGGCCAGGCCTGTCGCCAGGCTTGCCGTCATCGTGAGTACCCCAGCGAGCATGAGCAAGCGCTTCATCACGTTCACCCCTTTACTTGTTGTGCTTAGTGATGTCGTAGATCGCGCCGGCCGCGGCGCCGACGCCGAGTCCAATCAACGCGCCCTTGCCGGCTCCGTAGCCGGTGCCGGCGCC
>DATEMW010000430.1:0-3866 GCA_035275385.1 Candidatus Methylomirabilota bacterium
AGCGCTACACGGTCGTGGTCAACAAGTCGACCGTTCCCGTCGGGACCGGCGAGCTGGTGCGCGAGGTGATCGAGCGGAACCAGACCCAGCCCGTTCCGTTCGACGTCGTGTCGAATCCGGAGTTCCTCCGCGAGGGCTCGGCCATCGAGGACACGCTGCGGCCCGATCGGATCGTGATCGGGGCGCCCACCCAGCAGGTGGCGATGACGCTGGTGGAGCTCTACGCGCCGCTCGAGCGCCCGATGATCATCACCGACGTTCCGTCGGCGGAGATGATCAAGTACGCCTCCAACGCGTTCCTCGCCACGAAGATCTCGTTCATCAACGCCATCGCCAACATCTGCGAGCTGGCCGGCGCCGACGTGACGCAGGTGATGAAGGGCATGGGCCTCGACGCGCGTATCGGCGCCGCGTTCTTGCAGGCGGGCCTCGGCTACGGCGGGAGCTGCTTCCCCAAGGACACCGATTCACTCGTCCACACCGCCGGCGCCCTCGGCTATCGGTTCGACGTGCTGCGCGCCGTGGTGGACGTGAACACCGGCCGCGCCGAGCACTTCGTGTCGCTGATCGAGCGCGTGCTGGCGCCGTTGCACAGCCGGCGGATCGCGATTCTCGGCCTCGCGTTCAAGCCCAACACCGACGACATGCGCGAGGCGAAATCGGTCGAGGTGATCACGCGGCTCGTCGAGCTCGGCGCGACCGTGTGCACCTACGATCCGGTGGCGATGACGAACGCCCGCAAGCTCCTGCCGACGGTGGTCGAGTACGCCGACTCGCCGTACGAGGCCGCAGCCGGCGCCGACGCCGTCGCGCTCATCACCGAGTGGAACGAGTTCAAGTTCCTGAACCTCGAGCGCTTGCGGACCGCGATGCGGCGCCCGCTCATCTTCGACGGGCGCAACATCTGGGAGCCCGAGCGCATGCGGCGCCTGGGCTTCGAGTACCACTCGATCGGGCGCAAGCCCGTCCTCCGCTCGTAGACCCCATGCGGGTGCTCGTCACCGGCGGGGCGGGGTTCATCGGCTCGCATCTCTGCGAATTCTTCCTCGACAAAGGCTGGGAAGTCGTCTGCATGGACGACTTCGTCACGGGATCGCGCGACAACCTGGCCGCCGTCGAGTCCCGACCCGGCTTCTCGCTGATCGAGCACGACGTCACCGAGTACATCCAGCTCGACGGACAGCTCGACTGGGTCCTGCACTTCGCGAGTCCGGCGTCGCCGCGCGACTATCTCGAGCTGCCGATCCAGACCCTCAAGGTCGGCGCGCTGGGTACGCACAACACCCTGGGCGTGGCCAAGGCCAAGCGCGCGCGCTTCCTGCTGGCCTCGACGTCGGAGGTATACGGCGACCCGCTCGTGCACCCGCAGCGCGAGGACTACTGGGGCCACGTCAATCCGGTCGGTCCGCGCGGCGTCTACGACGAGGCCAAGCGCTTCGCCGAGGCGATCACGATGGCGTATCACCGGTCCCACGGAATCGACACGCGCATCGTGCGGATCTTCAACACGTTCGGCCCGCGGATGCGCCTGAACGACGGGCGCGCGATCCCGGCCTTCATGGGCCAGGCGCTGACCAACGCACCGATCACCGTCTTCGGCGACGGCTCGCAGACGCGCTCGTTTCAGTTCATCACCGACCTGATCGAGGGACTCTGGCGGCTCATGCAGGCGCCGGTGAACGAGCCGATCAACATCGGGAACCCGCACGAGATGACCCTGCTCGAGCTCGCCAAGCGCATCATCCGTCTGACCGGCTCCAAGAGTGACATCGTGTTCCGTCCGCTTCCCGTCGAGGATCCCAAGGTGCGCCAGCCCGACATCGGACGTGCGCGGGCGCTTCTCGGCTGGGAGCCGCACGTGGACACCGAGGAAGGCCTCCGGCTTACCGTCGATTGGTTCCGGGAGAAGCTTCGCGTATGAAAGTGCTCGTCACGGGCGGCGCCGGCTTCATCGGCTCGCACGCGGTGGAGCGCCTGCGGGGGGACGGCCACGCGGTCGAGGTCGTCGACAACCTTGCCACCGGCCGGCGCGAGCGCGTGCCCGCCGGGGTTCCGTTGCACGTGTGCGACCTGCGCGACGAACGACTCGGCGCGGTCGTCGCCGCCGCGCGCCCCGAGGTGGTCGTGCACGTAGCCGCGCAGGCTGCGGTCCCGCGCTCGGTCGCCGACCCGCGGTTCGACGCGAGCGTCAACGTGCTGGGCACGATCAATTTGCTCGAGGCGTGTCGGCGCGCCGGCGTGCAACGCGCGGTCTACATCTCGACCGGCGGCGCCGCATACGGCGACACGAAGATCATGCCGACCCCGGAAGATCATCCGCTTCGGCCGGCGTCCCCGTACGGCGTGTCGAAGATCACCGCCGAGCGCTATCTCGAGTGCTGGGCCGGGCTGACGGGCGGCCGCGGCCTGACCTTGCGGCTGGCGAACATCTACGGCCCGCGTCAGGATCCGGCCGGCGAGGCGGGGGTGATCGCGATCTTCGCCTCTCGCCTGCTCGCCGGCACGTCCTGCGCCGTCTACGGAGACGGCGAACAAACACGAGATTACGTCTACGTCGGCGACGTCGCCGACGCGATCGCCCGCGCGGTCGCGTCGAACGAGGCGACCGGCGTCGCCAACATCGGCACCGGCATCGAGACGAGCGTCAACGAGCTCTATCGCCGGCTGGCGCGCCTCATCGGCGTCAATCGCGCCGCCGAGCATGCGCCGGCCAGGCCCGGCGAAACGCGGCGCAGCGTGCTCGACGCGGCTCACGCCAAGTCACTGCTCGGCTGGCGCGCGTCGACGCCGCTCGACGAAGGCCTCTCCAAGACGGTGGCGTGGTTCAGGAAGGAGCTTCCCGCATGATCGACGAAGAATTGAAGGCGATCCTCGCCTGCCCGGCATGCAAGGGCAACCTCCTCTTCGAGGAGACGCGGATCATCTGTCCGGCCTGCCGCAAGGCCTATCCCATCCGAGACGGGATCCCCGTGATGCTGATCAGCGAGGCCGAACCGTGGTCGCCGACTAGATAATGGCCGACGCTCGGGCCCTGCAGGCCGTGATCCTGGCCGGGGGTCAGGGCACTCGCCTGCGTCCGCTCACCCTGGCGCGGGCGAAACCGGTCGTCCCGCTCCTGAATCGGCCGTTCCTCGCCTACCAGCTCGCGCTGCTGAGGACTCACGGCGTCACCGACGTCGTGCTGGCCTGCTCCTACCGCGTGGAGGACGTGCGCGCGGCGCTCGGCGACGCCGAGCACCTCGGCGTGCGGCTGCGCTACGTGGTGGAGGACGAGCCGCTCGGCACCGGCGGCGGCGTCCGCAACGCGGCCGACCTGGTCTCGGGAACCTTGTTCGTGCTCAATGGCGACATCCTTACCGACCCCGACCTGACCGAGATGCGGCGGCTGCACGAGACGCGCGGGTCGCGCACCACCATCTATCTGCAGCCGGTGCCCGATCCCCGGCAGTACGGGCTGGTCGAGACCGCGGCTGACGGCCGGCTCGAGGCGTTTCGGGAAAAGCCGTCGGCCGACGAGGCGATCACGACCAACACGATCAACGCCGGGATCTATCTCATCGATGCCGCGCTGCTCGGCCGGATTCCGCGCGAGCGCGCCAGCTCGATCGAGCGCGAGTTCTTTCCGGCCCTGATCGCGGACGGCGTGTCGTGCTACGGCTGGTGCCCGACGCACGCCTACTGGCGCGATATCGGAAACCCGTCGGCGTACCGCGCGGCGCAGATCGACCTGCTCCAAGGTCGCGCGGCGATGCCGCTGGCGCCGCCCGGCCAGCGGCGGGATGGCAGCTGGGTGGATGGCGGCGGCACGGTCGAACCGGGAGCCCGGATCGTCGCGCCGTCGGTGGTCGGCGCCGGCGCGGTGCTCG
>DATEMW010000431.1:0-5318 GCA_035275385.1 Candidatus Methylomirabilota bacterium
GGCCCGGCTGGCGCGTCCTGCTACAATAACGCCATGTTCCGCATGAGTCAGACGCCGCGCTCGGCCGATCTGAACCTGGCGATCAAGTCCGGCATGGGCGGGTTTCCGTTCAAGAGCGAGCTGAGCTTGGCGCCGCTGTTCGAGTTCTGGGCCAAGCGATACGGCGACGACACCTCACCCAAAGGGGTGTTCATGCGGACCGTCCGCGATCAGGTCCGGCAGGTTCCCGAGCTCCTGGGGCCGATCACCGATCTGAGCGTGGTCGAGCGCCATCGCAACCTGATGGCGGTCATCATGTCGGGGATCTTCGCGCCCGCCTTCTTCGAGCAGGAGTTCTCGGCCGTCCTGGTGCCGTTCCAGCTCAAGAGCTTTTACGCGACGCCGCCCTTCGAGCGGTACCTGCGCGGCGAGGACGGCTCGCTCCGCGGCCGCGTGAACCTCGACGCGCCGATGGTCGCCGAGATGCGGCTCTTCTTCGCCTACGCGCTGATCCTGGAGCGCATCTACGGGATCAAGCTCACGGTGGACTATCCGCTGATCCTCACGATCACCGATCCCGACACCGGCCTCGACCGCCACTTCCGGATGGACTTCGACTGGCGGTTCCTGGAAGTCGAGACCATCGGACCGATCCCGCCCCTGAGCGACGACGTCAGAAAGCGCCTGCGCCGCGACTTCCTCGAGCCCGACCAGCTGCGCGACGTGCTGCCGCCGGAGCGGTTCGCGTTCCACGGCTTCTCGATCTTCAAGGCCATCGAGGTCACCGACCAGGAAGTGTTGTCTTCGCTCGAGCGCGACCTGATCGACAAAGAGTCGATCGTGTCCCACACGCGATTCGTGGCGCTCCAGGACAAGCTGCGGACGCTCTTCCGGCGGCCGGATCTCCGCTTCGGGCTGGCGGCGCTCGACGGCGACCAGGTGCTCGTCCTGAACTACGGGGGCGCCAGCGAGCAAGCGTGCATCTTCGCCGACTCGCACCATCACACGGTCGAGGAGTTCCGCGGCTCCGTGTACGAGCGCGCGGTCACCCAGGGAAGCCCGCTGATCGTCGAAGACCTGACCGAGATGCCGAACCGGACGCCCGCGGACGACGAGATCATCGAGTGGGGGCTGCGCAACATCATCGTGGCGCCGCTCATGTACCAGGACCGCGTCATCGGCACGCTCGAGCTCGGCTCGCCGACGCCCGGCGATCTGGACGCTACGCACCTGCCGAAGCTCCACCAGATCCTGCCGCTCTTCTCGATGGCGGTGCAGCGCAGCATGGAGGAGCTGAACTCCCGCATCCAGGCGTTCATCAAGGAGAAGTGCACGGCGATCCATCCCGTGGTCGAGTGGCGCTTCCGCAAGGCCGTGCTCAAGGGCTTCGACCAGCATCGTGAGGATTCGGACGATCGCGGCATGGAGATCGAGCCGATCGTGTTCGAGCGGATTTATCCGCTCTACGCCCTGTCCGACATTCGCGGCTCCTCGACGCAGCGGAGCCTGGCGATCCAGACGGACCTCCTGATGCAGCTTCGGCTCGCGCGCGACGTCATCCGCTTCGCGCACGATGCCCGGCCGCTGCCGGGCCTGCACGAGCTGCTGTATCGCGTCGACAAGCACGCCGCCAAGATCCAGGAGCACGTGCACTCCGGCGACGAGGTGTCGATCATCGCGTTCCTCCGCTCGAACGTCGAGGGCCTGTTCGATCATCTGCAGACGTTCGGCCCGAGCGTCCGGGAGCGCGTCGAGGCCTATCGCGCGGCGCTCGACCCCCGGATCGGCACGGTGTACGACCGCCGGCGGCTGTTCGAGGAGAGCGTGACGCGAATCGCCGACGGCATCTCGTCCTACCTCGACCTCGAGGAGCAGACGGCCCAGACGATCTTCCCGCACTACTTCGAGAAGCAGAAGACGGACGGGGTCGACCACCAGATCTACGTGGGCGCGTCCCTGCTCGAGGACGGCAAGTTCGATCCGCTCTATCTGAAGAGCCTCCGGCTCTGGCAGCTCATGGTGACGTGCGGCGTGGCGCTCCGGGTCAATCGCCTGAAGGATAAGCTGCCGGTTCCGCTCGAGGTGACGCACCTGGTGCTGGTCCAGCACGCGCCGCTCTCGATCCGCTTCCGTTTCGACGAGAAGCGCTTCGACGTGGATGGCGCGTACGACATCCGCTACGAGATCGTCAAGAAGCGGATCGACAAGGCCATCATCCGGGGCTCCGAGGAGCGGATCACGCAGCCCGGCAAGATCGCGATCGTCTATTCGCACGTTGCCGAGGCGAACGAGTACCGCGCCTACCTCGACTACCTGACCTCGCTCGGCTACTTCACCGGGGAGATCGAGGACGTCGAGCTCGAGGAGCTGCAGGGCGTGCACGGGCTGCGCGCGCTCAGGATCGCCATCGATCTGCGCAATCCGAAGATCGAGCGGCGCGTGGCGCTCACCGAGCTGCAGCCAGCGGCCGCCGATCCCACGCGCGCCGCCACCAACCCCGCGCGCAACAACTAACGCCCCGTCACCGGGTGCCGCGTGGCGCCGGCTTCTCGCGCGTCACGCCGTCGGCCAGGAATCCGTCCACCTCTGCGTCCGTGAAACCGAGCTCGCCAAGGATCGTGCGCGCCTCCGAACCGAACGGCGGGGTCGCCGGCGCGGGCACGAATCCGCCGCCGTCGAGCGCCACGGGCGGGGCCAGGACGCGTACGGGGCCCAGCACCGGATGGACCAGGTCGTGGAGCATGTTGTTGGCGAGCGGCTGCTCGTCGTCCAGGAGCTCCAGCGGCAGCTTGACCCCTGCGGCCGGCACTCCGGCTGCCTCCAGCGCGGCCTGCCACTCGGCCGTGGTGCGGCTGGCGACGATCGCCTCGACCCGGCCGCGCAGCGCCGCGTAGTGCTCCGCCTCCTGCGCGCGATCGGCGATCGGCCGGTCCAGCGCCTCGTCGGTGAGACCCACCGTCTTGATGAATGCGCGGCGGAGCGCCGGGCTCCCGCACGCGATCGCGAGCGCGGCGTCGCGCGTCGCGAAGGTTCGGTAGTAGATGTTCACGGTCGCCGGCGTGCGGATCTGCGGCGTCAGCGCGGCCTGCTCCGCATAGGGCCGGCCTGCGGCGCGCAGCTCCGCCAGGCGGCTTCGTAGAGCGGCGTGGGTCTTGGCGTCCGCCGAATCGATCCGCACCATGTTGTTGTTCTGGAGCACCATCGACGACATCAGGAGCGAGGCGTCGACCTCGCCGCCGCGTCCGGTGTTCGCGCGGCGGAAGAGCGCCGAGGCGACGCCGAAGGCGAGCGACATCGCGCACATGTAGTCGACGATCGGGTTCTCGCCGCCGGTCGGCACGCCCGCGTTGACGCTGCCGGCCGCGGCCAGGAGCCCGCTGCGCGCCTGCACGACCAGGTCCATGCCCGCCAGCCGCGCCGCCGGCCCGCGCCGTCCGAACGCGCTCACGTTGCCGACGACGAGCCGCGGGAAGCGTGGCGCGAGGCTCGGCCAGTCGAGACCGAGCTCGGCGGCCAGGCCGGGGCGAAAGTTCGTGAGCACCACGTCGGCCCGGGCCACCAGACGCTCGACCACGCGCGCGGCCGAGGGATGGCGCAGATCGAGCGGCAGCGAGTGCTTGCCGCGGTTGCGCGAGATGAAATGCCGCGTCTCGCCGGGAGCCAGCGGCGCCAGCTGACGCACCGGATCGCCCTCGACCGACTCGATCTTGATGACGTGGGCGCCGCCCTCCGAGAGCAGCTGCGCGCAGAAGGGAACCGCGATGAACTGGCCGAACTCGACGACCTCGATGCCCGCGAACGGTCGCACGCTGTCCATGACCGGTTAGCCTAGCCGTGAATTTGCTATGTTCCAAGGGCCTGAGCAATGCGCGCGATCGCGGCGGTAGTGTTCGACATCGGAGGCGTCGTGCAGGATTCGCCGCTGCACGCGATCGCGCGCTACGAGCGCGAGTGCGGCCTGCCGCCGAACGCGATCAACCGCGTGGTAGTCGCCGCCGGCGAAGAGGGCGCGTGGGCGCGGCTCGAGCGCGGGGAGCTGACGGTCCAGAGCTTCTGCGCCCCGTTCGAAGCCGATTGCCGCGCCCGCGGCGTTGCGATCGACGGGCGCGTTCTCATGGAGCGGATCGCCGCGGCGAGCGTGCCGCGCCCGCGCATGCTCGAGGCGATCCGCCGTCTGCGGGCGGCCGGTCTGCGTGTCGCCGCTCTCACGAACAACTGGGTCGCAGAGACCCCGGGCGCCACGGCGTCCGAGACGATGAAGACGCGTCTGGCCGCGCACTTCGACGTGTTCGTGGAGTCAGCGGTGGTCGGGCTCCGCAAGCCCGATCCGCGGATCTACGCGCTGGTCTGCGACAAGCTCGGCCTTCCGCCGGCGCGCGTCGCGTTCCTCGACGACATCGGCCGAAACCTCAAGCCGGCGCGCGAGCTCGGGATGGCCACGATCAAGGTCGACGATCCCGAGCAGGCGCTGCGCGAGCTCGGCGCGCTGCTCGACCTCGACCTCATCTCCTGACGACGGGCGCCGTCAAAAGCTCGGGCGGATTCCGTCGCGCTCAGCGCTTGAACAGGTTGAAGAGCCACTGCCCCAGGAGGCCGAGGAGCGGCGGCAGGAGCAGCCCCGGGATGCAGCGCGCGAGAGTGAGCGGCCACCCGAGCAGAGGCGCCTCGTAGGTCAGCATGCGGATCGGGCTCACCAGCGTCTTGGCGGTGAGGAGCGTGATGAGCGGGCCCGCCGCCGCCCCGTTCTTCAGGAGATTGGCCGCAACCGGAAAGAAGACGTAGGGACCGCCGGGCAGCGCGAGTCCCGCTGCCCACCCGATCAGGATGCCCTGTCCCATCCGCTCGCCGCCGAGCCATTGCCTCAGCATCTGCGGAGGGATCAGGACTTCGATGAAGCCGGCGAGGAGGAACCCGAGGGCCAGATCGAACCAGACCCCGCGAACGAGCCGGCTGCTGGCCGTCACCGCCTGGAGCGGCAGGCTGACGTCGCGCGCGACCGCCACGATCACCGCGGCGACCACGAGCCCGAGGAGGATCCAGGTGCTGGCGTCCACCCGTCGCTTTACGCCGGTGCGGACGATCGTGCGCTCCGGTACTCGAGCTCGCCCCGGCCTGGCGTCAGCGCCTCGCGGCGCGCCGCCTCGATCAGCCCGTGATCCGGCGCGAGCGAGCAGACCGGATCCGTCGCAGCGGCGCTGCCGGTCAGGTGGTACGCCTGGCAGCGGCAGCCCCCGAAGTCGGCGGTCCGTTTGTCGCAGCTCCGGCAGGGCTCCGGCATCCACGCCTGGCCGCGGTAGGCGTTGAAGGCCTGCGAGTGGTGCCAGATCTCGTCGAGCGAG
>DATEMW010000432.1:0-6379 GCA_035275385.1 Candidatus Methylomirabilota bacterium
ATCGTGAGGCCGCCGAGACGGTGATGGCGCGGCTCACTTTGACGCTATTGGGCGGCTTTCGAGCCCACCTCGATCCCGGCGCTCCACTGGCCTTTCCCACCAGGAAGGCGCAGGCGCTTCTGTCGTACCTCGTCATGCCGGCCGGCGAGCCCCACTCCCGAGACAAGTTGGCAAGCCTGCTCTGGGGAAGCACCGTCGAAACCACGGCGCGGACGAGCCTTCGCCAGACCCTCTATTCGCTTCGGAGAATTCTGCGACGCGCTGAGGGCGAGCCGCTCCATGCCGACGGCAATCTGATATCGGTCGACCCGGGCGCCGTCAGCCTGGACGTCCTCGAGTTCGAGCGGTGCGTGCAGGAAGGCACACCGCAGGCGCTCGCGGAGGCTGTCACGCTCTACCGGGGCGACCTGCTGGAAGGGCTGACCGTCCAGGAGCCGCCGTTCGAAGATTGGCTCCTCGGCGAGCGCGAGCGCCTGCACGAAATGGCCCTCGGCGCACTGGCCCGGCTGCTGGACCACCACCGCGCCGCGGGATCGACCGAAGCAGCCATCCAGACCGCGTTGCGGCTGCTCACCCTGGACGCGCTGCAGGAGCCCACGCACCGGGCGCTGATGAAGCTCTACGTCGAGACCGGACGGCGCAGCGCGGCCTTGCGCCAGTACCAGCTCTGCGTGGCGACCCTGCGGCGTGAGCTGAGGGCGGAGCCCGAGCGGGAGACGGTCGCGCTCTACGAGGAGATCATGCGCGGCCGCCCCGCGCCGGCGGCGCTCGCCGAGACGGTCCGTCCGACGCCGGGCGCCGAGCACGCCGCCAATAGTTCGCCGGCGCCGAGCCCACCGACCGCGCTGGAAGCCGAGCGCAAGCACGTGACCGTGCTCTTCGCCGACATGAAGGCCTCGATGCAGCTTCTGGCCGGTCGCGATCCCGAGGAGGCCCGCAAGCTGCTCGACCCCGTGCTCGAGCGCATGATGGAGGCGGTTCGCCACTACGAAGGCACCGTGAATCAGGTGATGGGCGACGGCATCATGGCGCTCTTCGGCGCGCCGCTCGCCCAGGAAGATCACGCGGTGCGCGCATGCTTCGCCGCGCTCCGGATGCAGGAGCTCGTACGCCAATACGCCGAGCAAGTGCAGGACGAGCACTGGGCCAGCATCCAGATCCAGGTCGGGCTCGACTCGGGCGAGGTCGTCGTGCGCCCCATCGGCAGCGATCTGCATATGGACTACACGGCGGTCGGCGTGACCACGCACCTGGCGGCGCGCATGGAGCAGCTGGCGAAGCCGGGCAGTATCTTGCTGACGCGCGCGACGTTCGAGCTGGTGGACGGCTACGTGACCGTGAAGCCGCTCGGGCCCGTGACCGTGAAGGGCCTCGCCGCCCTGGTCGAGGTCTACGAGGTGACGGGCGCCGGGCTTGCCCGAACCCGGCTGCAAGCGGCGGCCCGGCGGGGCCTCACACGGTTCGTCGGGCGCGACGTCGAGCTCGAGCGGCTCCACGCGGCCCAGCAGCTGGCCGCCGCGCGTCACGGGCAGCTCGTGGCGATCGTCGGCGAAGCCGGCGTGGGCAAATCGCGCCTCGTGTACGAGTTCCTCCAGACTCACGATCTCAAGGGCTGGCGGGTGCTACAGGGCGACGCGCTCTCGTATGGCCGGGCGAGCTATCTGGCGGTGATCGATCTGCTCCGGAGCTTCTTCAAGATCGCCGACCGCGCCGACGGGCAAGAGATTCGCGACCGCGTCACCGAGCGTTTGCTCGCGCGCGACCGGGCACTCGAGCCGGCGTTGCCGGCGCTGCTGGCCCTCTTCGACGTCCCCGCGAACGACGACGCGTGGACGTCGCTCAGCCCGGAGCAGCGCAGACAGCGCACGCTCGACGCCGTACGGCGGCTCTTACTGCGCGAGGCGCGCGAGCAGCCGCTCGTCGTGATCTTCGAGGACCTGCACTGGCTCGACCGCGAGACGCAGGCCGTTCTCGACACGCTCGTCGACAGTATCGGCTCGGCGCGCCTGTTGCTGATCGTGAGCTATCGACCCGAGTACCAGCACGGCTGGGGCAGCAAGACGTTCTACACGCAGATTCGGCTCGACCGGCTCATGCCGGAGAGCGCCGAGGAGCTGTTGAGCGCGCTGCTTGGCGACGACGCCGGACTGGCGCCGCTCAAGGAGCTGCTGATCCGTCGCGGGAACCCGGCCTTCCTGGAAGAGACCGTCCGGACACTGGTCGAGTCGAAGGCGCTGGTCGGCAAACCCGGTGACTATCGGCTGACCCGGCAGATTCAGACCATCCAGGTGTCGGCCAGCGAGCAGGCGGTGCTCGCCGCGCGCATCGACCGGCTGCCGCCCGAGGACAAGCGTCTCTTGCAGCTCGCCTCGGTCATCGGCAGCCGGAACGTGCCGTTCACGCTGCTCGAGGCCATCGCCGATCTGCCGGAAGAGACGCTGCGCAGCAGCCTCAAATCGCTGCAGGCCGCCGAAGTGCTCTACGAGACGGGCCTCTACCCCGACCTCGAATACTCGTTCAAGCACGCGCTGGTGCACGAGGTCACGTACGGCGGGCTCCTGCGCGAGCGGCGGCGCTCGCTGCACGGGCGCATCGTCGAGACGATCGAGCGGCTCCATCACGATCGGCTGAGCGGCGAGGTGGAGCGGCTCGCGCAGCATGCGGTGCGCGGCGAACTCTGGGAGCAGGCGGCGACGTATCTGAGACGGGCCGGGACCAAGGCGGCAGCGCGCTCGGCGCTGACCGATGCGCGCAGCTTGTTCGAGCAGGCGCTCGGCGCGCTCGAGCAGCTTCCCGCGAGCCCGTCGACGCTCACCCAAGGCCTCGAGATCCGCCTCGAGCTGCGCGTGGTGCTGAACCAGCTCGGCGAGATCCGGCAGGCGCTCAAGCGGTTGCGCGAGGCCGAGGTGCTGGCCGACCGGTTGAACGATGACCGGCAGCGCGGCCGCGTGTGCGCAACCCTGGCCAACCTGCACTCGCTGCTCGGTGAGCTCAACGACTCGCTGGCGAGCGGCAATCGCGCGCTCGGCATCGCCGGCCGTGTCGGCGATCTTCGGCTCCTGATCTACGGCACGACGTACCTCGAGCAGACGCACTACTTCCGTGGCGACTACGAGCGCGTCGTCGAGCTGGCGAACGACAACCTCGCGGCCCTGCCCGCCGAGTGGGTCTACGAGAGCTTCGGCGCCAGCGCGCCGGCGGCGGTCGCCGACCGCTGCTGGCTCGTGCTGAGCCTCGTGCAGCTCGGCCGATTCGCCGAAGCCGCGGAGCACGCCGCCGAGGCGGTGCGGCTCGCCGAGCCGACGCAGCATGCGACGACGGTGGGCCTGGCTCACCGCGCCTCCGGCATGCTGCATCTCACCCGCGGCGAATGGGCGCAGGCGCGCAAGCTCAGCGAGCATGGCTTCACCGTGTTCAGGAGCGGCAACGTCGCCATTCAGATGCCGAGCGCGCTCGCCGCCTCCGCCTGGGCGGCAGCACAGCTCGGCGAAGTCAGCGAGGCGCTGGATCAGCTGCGATTGGGCCAGGAGGTCGTCGAGCGTTTCGCGGCGACGGGGATCGTGGCGCATCTGGCCTGGTCCTATCACGCGCTCGGCCGCGCCGCGCTGCTGCTCGGCCGCCTGGACGAGGCGCGCCGCCTGGCCGCGCTCGCGATCGAGTTCTCGCCGCGCCATCCGGGTTTCGCCGCGCACGCTCTCCACCTGCTCGGCGACATCGCGACGTGTCTCGAGCAACGCGACGACCAGAACACCGAGACGCTGTATCGCGAGGCGCTCGCCCTGGCCGAGCCTCGCGGCATGCGCCCGCTGGTGGCGCACTGTCACTTTGGTCTCGGCGCGCTCTACCGGCATACCGGCAGGCGCGAGGCGGCAAGTGAACACTTCGCGACCGCGAGAGCGATGTACCGCGAGATGGATATGCGCTTCTGGCTGGAGAAGATTCAACCATGAACATCGTCTCGGTCGATCCACAGTCGCGCGTCTTGTCCGAGGACGAGGTCCTCGCGCTGCTTCGCGAGCCCGTGCCGATGCGCTTGGGCATGGTCGACGCGCAGGGCTGGCCGCTCGTCACCCCGGTGTGGCACGTCTTCGAGAACGGCGTGTTTCGCGTCGTGATCGGCAGCACCTCGCACAAGGCCAAGGTACTGCGCGCGACCCCTCGCGCCTATTTCACCGTCGACAAGGGCGGTGACACCGACTCGGACACCCGCGGCGTTCGCGGCCGTGCCCGCGTGCGGCTCATCGAGGGCGACATCGGCCTGGCCCTCGACGTGACCCGCAAGGCGCTCGTGAAGTACATGGGCTCGGACAGCGGCCCGTATGCCGACGAGATGCTGAAGTGGGCGCGTGAGGGCGGGATGTCGGTCCTCGAGCTGACGCCCCTGCGCTTCGGAGCTTTCGGCTACTAGCCGTCCTAGCGAGGTCGGCCGCCGAGATCCGTCGGCGTGAGCGTCTTCAGGAACTCGGCCAGCTCTCCGCGGGCCGGCAGCGCCGAGATCGTCGATGGGCCGCGCGGTTCGGGCGCGGCCGTTCGTTCGGGCGCGGTCGGAGCGGTTTGACCGAGCGTGTCTTCCCAGGAAGACCACGGGGCCAAGAGTCGCACGTCGACCCGCCGGGCCTTCGCGAGCGTCTCCGCGGTCGGCTTCTCACCGGGCACGGGCTCGACCTTGCCCATCGTGATGTATCTCACCTGGCGCAGCTCGGTCCCGTGACGCTGCACGAGGTAGCGCATCACGGCTTCCACGCGGTCGCGGGCGAGCTCGAGATTGTATCGGTCGCTCCCGCGAGAATCGGCGAAGCCCTGCAGCTCGAGAATCGCGTTCGGGTCCGCCATGAGCGCCTTGGCGGCCTCATCGAGCTCACCGGTGTCCTGGCTTCGGAGCTCGGTTCGACCGGATTCGAAGTAGACGGCTCTCGTTTCCAGCAGCCGGTACCGGTTGCGGCCCGCCAGGCGCTGCGAGAGCCGGGCTTCGGCGTCACGCGTGGCCGCCGTCGCCTGGTCCGCTCGTGCCTCGGCGCCACCCACCCGGCCACTCACTTCACCAACCCGCATGTCGAGACCATTGAGCCGCTGGTCGGCGACGTCGACGGCCTGGCGAGTCTCTCCGACGCGATCCGCCGTTTGGCGCAGCTTCACTTCCTGCTCGGTCTGGCCGGCGGTCATCTGCTGGCTGAGCTTGTCCTCCGACGCGCTGACCTGCTCCTGAACGAACGTCTTCGTCGCGCAGGCAGAGCCCAGCAGGATGCTACCGCCGCAGAGAATCAGAACGAGTGCTCGTCGCGCCATGAACCGATCTCCTTTGTCCGGAGGGATGACCGCCTGCGAGCAGGGTGGCGGCTGGCGCGACCAGATTTCTATAAGGTGATCGCCGGAATCATATGAGGTTTTCACCGGAGCGCGGTCGCGTCGAGTCACCTATTGGCGGTCGCCCATTGGCCGATCTGTACACGCCCGATCACGCTGTACTTCCCGCCGCCCTCCGGCTTGAAGATCGACGCCTCGCCTTCCCTCACGTCGAACCAATCCTTGCCGAGCGCGTCGAGGATGTTGGGCTTGTGCGTGACGATCAGCGTGTTGGTGCCGCTATCCGGCATGGCGCCGAGCAGGGCTCGAAACGCCTGCGCCCGGCGGTTGTTCTCGTTGGGGCTGACGACGAGGCCGCCCTCGCTGACGTCGGGCGTCGTGGCGGGATCCTTACCGCCGATCAGGCGCGCCGTCTCGACGGCCCGATTGAACTGGCTCGAGTACGACTTGCCGATCGGCACGCCGGCGGCCTTGAAAACCTCGCCGACGGCCTTCGCGTCGGCGCGGCCCTTGTCGTTCAGCTGGCGCTGCTTGGCGACGTTGCCGGGATTGAGCGGATCGGTGTCCGCCTGATCCGGATGCGTGGCGCCGTGGCGGACCACGATCACGTATCCGCCGCCGCGAAGCATCCGCAGCAGCTCGCTCACTGAGGGCGACGCCTGTCCCCAGGCGGACCCGGCGACGAGTGCGACGATCACGATGGCCATCCCACGAGCTAGAGCTCTCATAGCGGTCTTCCTTTCCAGTCAGATGACTCGATGAGCTGTGTGATCTACAAGACTCCGAGAACCGCGCCAGCGAGCGCGGCGATGACGACCACGAGCCACGCTGGCGCGTTCCACAAGGCGAGCAGTGCCCAGGCCGCGAGCGCGAGCGCGAAATCGGCCGGCGTCTTGATCGCGCTGGTCCACACCGGGTGATAGAGCGCGGCCAGCAGCAAGCCCACGACCGCCGCGTTGATCCCGCGAAGCGCGGCCTGAAAGCCGGCGCGCGCGCGCAGGGCGCGGAGGAACGGCAGCGCTCCCACGACCATGAGAAACGTGGGCAGGAAGATCGCGACCAGCGCGAGGGCCGC
>DATEMW010000433.1:0-18250 GCA_035275385.1 Candidatus Methylomirabilota bacterium
CAGCCGGAATCGGCTCTCGCTCTCCCGCGCGGCGCTGGCCGCGCGGCGCCGGGCGAGCGCGTTGGCGACGACGTCCGCCACGAGCCTCAACCGCTGGACGAGCTCGTTGGGCCAGGCGCGCTCACGGCGAATCGTGCTGAACACCAGCGCTCCGATCGTGTTGCCTTCGACCATCAGCGGGAGCGCCACGAACGAGCCCGTCGCGTGTCCGGCGAACGCGCGCCGGTCGATCTCGGCCTCGTCGGGCAGCTCGCTGAGGCGCGACACGACGACAGTCTGGCCGACCTGCAGTCGCGCGCCGGTCCACGGAAAGTCTTTCGTCTCGACCAGCCGGACGGTCGATTCGATGCCCCGGCGCGTCCACGAGTGCGTGACCACGATCGTGTCGCGGCGCCGGCCGTCGATCTTCAACAGCGAGGCGCGGTCGACGTCGAGCTCCTCGACGATGCGGCGCAGCGCCTTCTCGAGCCCGCCGTCGACCTCGTGGACGGGCAAGGTGATGAACGCGGCGGAGAGGTCCGAGACGAGCGTCTCGAACCTCAGCCGGTCGCGGAGCGCCCGCTGCGCCCGCCGGCGCTGAGCGCGGTTCACGAGCAGGCCGGCGATCAAACCGGCCTGCAGAACGAGCAGCGCGACGCCGCCCACGATGTACCGACGATAGTGGTCCCACACCGAGCGCTCGCGGTAGCGCACGGTGCTTCCCGGCGGCAGCAGGCGCTCATCGATGCCCCAGCGCGTGAGCTGGCGCCAGTCGAAGGCGTAGAGATTCGCGTCGGGCGTCATCGCGCCGCCGTCGCCCGGCCGCTCGCCGCGCAAGACGGCGAGCGCGACGCTCGCGACCTGCTGCGCGGCGGCGGTGAAGCTGAGCACGTGGCCGCCGACGATGCCGTGGCCGAGGAACGTCTCGTACAGGCCGTAGATGGGCGCGTTGGCCACGCTCGCGATCCGCGCCAGGGCCTCACGCGGCACGATCTGTCGGCCGTCGCCATCTCGCAGGATGTGCAGATAGAAGATGACCGTGTCCGGCGGTTGTGCGGCGGCCGCCTCGAGCACCCGGGTCATCGGACCCTCGCCGAGCTCGGCGATCTCGAGGCCGGGGGCCAGCGCCCGAAGCTCGCGCCGAGCCTGCGCGGCGTAGATGCGGTCGTAGGGCGACATCCCGGCCACCACCACCGCCCGGCGGGTCCTCGGATGCAGGCGCAGCGCGAGCTCCAGCGTCGCGCGCATCTGAACTCGCGGGATCACCGTGGTGATCGTCGGCGGCAGCGGCGTGACCGCGGGACGCGACGCGCTGCTGGCGACGATCGGTGTCGCCGGAAAGATTTGGCCGCCGCGCGAGGCGACGACCTCGAGCGCCGGCTCGCCGACCGTGATCACCAGGTCGAGCTTCTTGTCCGCGTAGCGCCGCCGCAGGAAGTCGACCTGCGTTTGCCGGTCGCCGGGCGACGAAAATCTGGAGACGTCGAGTGACTCGCTGTAGACCTCGACCGGTCCGCTCGGGGCGGACACCAGGGCGGCTCGGAGACTCTCTTCGAAGGCGGCGTTGCCCGGCAGCTCGCGGCGCTCGCTCAGGAGCACGAGGACCCTGCGAAGCGGCTCGTCGGCCAGCGCCGGCGCGATGCCGGGCGCGAGCAGTGCGAGAGTCACGAGCGCGACCAGCGCCATCTTGAGCGAGCCTGGCATGTCGGCGTGCGTCCTCCGGGCCGGTATTCTGTCACAAGCCGGCGGCTCAACGAGCCGCCGGCTCGAGGCTACCTCGAGCGACGGAGCGTGGCCGGAAGCCCGCCCGACACCTCGCCGGTCATCGTGTTGTCCTTGACCCTCATTTGGCCGAGCGTAACCCGCTCGAGCGACAGGTTGATGAGCTCACCCTGCACGGTGCCCTTGACGGCGCCGGAGAGATCGGGCCGGCCGCCGATGGAGATCTGACCGTTCACCGCGGTGCCGCTTTGCGTGAGGTTCATCGTGACGGGCGCGGACACCCCGCCGGTTCCGGCGCTGCCGGACCAGGTGCCGTTGACGTCGGCGGTTGGCGCATTGGCCGCGGCCATCTGGGCCTCTCTGGCGGCTCCGCATCCGAGGGTCGCGGCGAGGACGACGGTAAGAAGAGCGAGCGTCAGTGCTCTGGACATGGACTCCTCCTGTGTCCGTCTTTTCTGGACGCTGCCCTCGCTCCCGACAATGGGACCTTCGGCGCAGGCTGTCGTTATCGGACTAGGACTTACGTCCCATAGACCCGAGTCGAAGGCATGCTTACGGTCGGTCGTCCTGGCCACGACGGGAGGTCTCGATCTGACGTGAAGCCGCTGTGGGTCGCCCTCGCGCTGCTGACGACCGCGATCGCGGCGCCGGCCTACGCGGAGACATCGAAGGCGGAGCGCGGCGCGACACTGACCGTCTGGAACCGCCCCATCGTGGTCTTCCGCGCCACGGTCAGAGAGATGCGGCCGATCGAGCGGGCTGCGATCGCCGCCCAGCGTATCCACGCGCTGCCCGACGACGTGCGGGCCGAGGACATCAGAGCCGAGCAGGTAACCCTCGGCGACCTGCACGGCGTCATCGTCTTCGCGCGCGACCGGGGCCTGTTCGGGATCGCAGACGAGGATATCGATCCGAGTGCCGGCGAGACGCTCGACGGAGTCAGCAAGCACGCCCTCGAGCAACTGCGCGAGGTCATCGGCGCCCGCGCGGACCAGCGCCGCCCGGCGGTCATCGCCAGGGGCGTGGGGCTTTCGCTGTTCGCGACCCTTCTGCTCGTGCTGGTCGTCTGGCTGGCGTACCGCGCATCGGACCGTGCGCTGGCGCGCCTCACGCGCGCGTCGGCGCCGCGCGGGATCTCGATGCTCGGCGCCGCTGCCTGGTCGGTCGTCGAAGGCTTCCGTCGTGCCTGTGTCCGGTTGACGGCCTGGGGAGTGGCGCTCATCGCGGCCTACCTCTGGCTCACCTTTGTCCTACACGCGTTCCCGTATACGCGGCCCTGGAGCGATCGGCTGGGGGAGCACCTGGGCGAGCTCGTGACTCAGCTCGGCACCGGCGCCCTCGGCGCGATGCCCGGCCTGTTCACGGTCGTCCTTATCTTCGTGATCGCGCGCGGCGTGGTCCGTCTGGTCAACGCCGCGTTCGAGAGCGTCGAGAACGGGGCCCTGAAGCTCGGGAGCTTGCATCCGGACACGGCGCGGGCAACCCGCCGGATCGCGGGTACGCTGATCTGGATCTTCGCGCTCACGATCGCGTACCCGTACATCCCGGGCTCGGATAGTGATGCGTTCAGGGCCATCGGCGTCTTCGCGGGCCTCGTGGTGTCGCTGGGCTCGGCCAGCTTCGTGAGTCACGTCATGGGCGGTCTGGTTGTCGCGTACGCGCGCGCGGTCAGAGTCGGCGAGGTTGTGCAGGCCGGCGACATCATCGGCCGCGTGACCGACGTCGGCCTGCTCTCGACCCGGCTGGTCACCCCGCGCCGCGAGGAGATCACGATTCCCAACGGCACGCTCGCGGGGCTGACCGTGACGAACTACTCGCGGCTCGCCGGGGGCGACGGTATCGTCATCGCGACGACGGTGACGATCGGCTACGACCAGCCGTGGCGGCAGGTGCACGCGCTGCTCCAGCTCGCGGCCGAGCGCACGCCCGGGGTCCGGAAGGAGCCCAAGCCGACGGTCGTGCAGCGGGCGCTGTCCGACTTCTACGTGCAGTACGAGCTGCGCGCGCACATCGACGATTCGGTCGATCGCTCGCGCGCGCTCTCGGACCTGCACGCCCAGATCCAGGACGCGTTCAACGAGTTCAACGTCCAGATCATGTCGCCTGCGTTCGAGAGTCAGCCGGACGGCGCCGTGGTCGTGCCGCGAGCGCGATGGTTCACCGCCCCCGCGCATCCGCCGGATGCCTCGCGCACCGGCTCGTAGCGACGGCCGCGTCGATTCGCCGCCGTGGTGGCGCCGCCGCTGGTGGGTCCCGGCGCTGACCGTCGTCCCGCTCATCGCGGCCGGTGGCGCGATGCTCTGGCGTCCCGGCGCCGCGATGCGCGAGTCGAAAGCCGGGCCGGCGCCGGCCGCGAGCTACGTCGGTGCGGCGACGTGCGCGCCCTGCCATCGCGAGCAGCACGAGCTGTGGAAGAGCTCGGACCACGCGCGCGCGATGCTGCCGGCCGGCGAGCAGACCGTGCTCGGCGACTTCGGCGGCGCCAGCTTCACGAAAGATAGCGTCACGTCCGCGTTCTCGCGCCGCGAAGGCGGATACGTCATCCATACCGACGGCCCGGACGGCGCCGTGCACGACTACAAGGTGGTCTACACGTTCGGCGTCTCACCGCTCCAGCAATATCTGATCGAGTTCCCCGGCGGCCGCTATCAGATCCCGAGCATCGCCTGGGACTCGCGCCCCAAGGCGAGCGGCGGACAGCGCTGGTTTCACCTGTACCCGAAGGAGAAGATCGACCACAAAGACGTCCTGCACTGGACTGGACCCGCGCAGAACTGGAACTCGATGTGCGCCGAGTGTCACTCGACCAACCTCCAGAAGCGCTACCGGCCGGGCGAGGATCGCTTCGAGACGACGTGGACCGACGTCGACGTGGCGTGCGAGGCGTGTCACGGACCGGGCTCGCGCCACGTCGAGTGGGCGCGTCAGGCGCCCGAGCGTCGCGCGGGCGCGTCGGCCTCGAACGGGCTCGTGTTCGAGCTCAAGGACCGCGCGGGCGGACGCTTCACCTTGGCGCCCGGCGAGCGCATCGCCCGGCGCACCGGGCCGCCGGCATCTCGCGCGGAGGTGGAGACCTGCGGCCGGTGCCACTCCCGCCGGGCGCCGATCTGGAGCGACTATCAGCACGGCCAGCCGCTCGAGCAAACGTACCGCGTGGCGTTCCTCGACGAGAGCCTCTACCACGCCGACGGGCAGATCCTCGATGAGGTCTACGAGTACGGCTCGTTCCTCCAGAGCAAGATGTACGAGGCCGGCGTGACGTGCTCGAGCTGTCACGAGCCGCACGGCGGGCGCCTGCGCCAGCCCGGGAACGCGCTGTGCGCCCAATGTCACGCGCCCGCCGCGTACGACGGACCGCAACACCACTTCCACAAGGCGAGCGCCGAGGCGACCCAGTGCGTGTCGTGCCACATGCTCGAGCGCACGTACATGGTCGTGGACGGCCGGCGCGATCACAGCTTCCGCGTCCCGCGGCCGGATCTGACGGTGAAGCTCGGGACGCCGAACGCGTGTAATCAGTGCCACACGAATCGCCCCGCCGCGTGGGCGGCCGAGGCCGTAGCGAAATGGTACGGTCCCGATCGGCGCGGCGGCTGGCACTACGCCGAAGCCATCCACGCCGGGCGCACCGGCCGCCGCGACGCGGAGAGCCAGCTCACGCGCGTCGTCACGGATCCGGCGATACCCGCCATCGTGCGCGCGACCGCGCTCAGCCTCCTCGGGCGCTACCTGCGACCGGACGCGCTGCGCCCCCTCGAGGCCGGGCTCTCCGATCGCGACCCGCTGATGCGCCGCGCCGCGGCCGCGGTGCTCACGGTGCTGCCGCCCCCGCGGCGTCCGCCGCTCGGACTTCCGCTGCTCGCGGATCCGGTTCGCAGCGTGCGGCTCGAAGCGGTGGCGAGCCTGATCGAGTCGCGGTCGTCCGTGAGCGGCGCCGACGCCGCGGCGCTGGATCGCGCGATCGCGGAGTACCGTGAGGCGCAGGCCGGGAACGCGGACCGCGTCGAGTCGTACGTGAACCTGGGTGCGCTCGAGGCGCAGCTCGGCCGCGCGGAGGCGGCCGAAGCGGCCTATCGCGCGGCGCTGAGAATCCAGCCCACGTTCGTGCCGACGTATCTCAATCTGGCCGACCTGTACCGCCGGCGCGGGCAGGAGGAGAAGGTCGCCCAGACGCTCGAGCAAGCCCTCAGGATCGATCCGAAGAACGGCGACGCCTACGAAGGGCTCGGTCTGTCGCTGGTCCGTCAGAAACGAATGCCCGACGCGATGCCGATGCTCGCGAACGCGACGAAGCTCCGGCCCGACGTCCCGCGCTACGCCTACGTCTACGGCATCGCGCTGCACCAGACGGGCGACGTGCGCCGGGCCATCGCGGTGCTGACGGCTGCGCACGAGCGTCATCCGACCGATCGGGCGATTCTGCTCGCCCTGGCCGAATATCATCGAGACGCGGGCGACGCCAAGAGCGCCGCCGGCTGGGCGCGAAAGCTCCAGGAGCTCTCGCCCGAGGACGAACAGGTCCGCCGACTGGTCCGGAGCCTCGAGTGGCCGGGTGCTGGCCCGCGATGAGCGCGCGCCTGGTCGGCTGGTGCTCGGTCGTCGTCGCGCTGCTCGCCATCTGCCCGACGATCGCGGCCGGCGCAGATCAGCGTTCCACGGTGGATCGCGGCGAGCCGCCGAGCCAGGAGCGCCCGCGAAACGTCCTGCTCCTGTATGCCACGCCGCGGCTCATGCCGGCGGTCGTCACCTTGGACGAGACCATCCGCTCGACGCTCACCGCGCGTGCGGATGGCCCCGTCTACTTCTATACCGAGTATCTCGATCTCACGATGTTTCCGGGGGGCGAGCCCATCCCGGAGCTCCGCGCGCTCCTCAAGCGCAAGTACGGCCACGTGAAGCTCGACCTGCTGGTCGCCGCCGCGAGCTCCGTCCTGCGCGTGATCCTGCCGCACCGCGGCGACCTGTTTCCCGGGGTGCCCGTTGTGTTCGTCGCGGTGGACAGGGCGATGACGCGAAACCTCACATTCGCCCCGGACGTGAGTGGTGTGTGGCTGGACGCCAGCTGGTCGGGCACGCTCGACATGGCGCTGGCGCTGCGGCCCGCGACGCGACGCGCGATCGTGGTCTCGGGCGCCGGCGTCGTGGACCGCGTGTGGCTGGCCGAGGCTCGGCGCCAGCTGGCGCCGTTTCAAAATCGGGTCGAGATCGACTACGTCACGGACGTCGCGGTTGCGGATCTCGTGCGCCGGGTCGCGATCTTGCCGAGTGACAGCGTCATCCTGATGGGCGCGTTCACGCGTGATACGACCGGCCAGGACCTCGTCTCGGTGGAAGTCGTCCGGCGCGTAGTTGCCGCCGCCTCGGTCCCGGTCTTCGGCCCATCGGAAACGTACGTGGGCGCCGGCATCGTCGGTGGGCACGTCGTCAGCTGGGAGCTGCAAGGCGTGCGCGCCGCCGAGCTCGCCGTGCGCGTGCTACGCGGCGAGCATCCGCCGCCGGCCGAGGGGGCAACGAACGTGCACATGTTCGACGCGCGTCAGCTCGAGCGCTGGGGGATGGGCGAGCGTCGACTGCCGCCGGACAGCGTCGTGCGCTTCCGCGAGCCGTCGCTCTGGTCGGTCTACAAGTGGCACATCGTCGGCGTCATCGCGCTGATCGTGACCCAGGGCGCCTTCATCGCCGCGCTCCTGGTCAATCGCGCCCGGCGGCGCCGAGCGGAGGAGGACGCCCGGCGGCAGCGCGAGGAGCTGGCGCACGTGCTGCGGGTCACGACGCTCGGCGAGCTGACGGCCGCGCTGGCCCACGAGATCAACCAGCCGCTCACCGCGATCGTGACCAACGCCAACGCCGCGCTTCGGCTGCTGCGCGCCGAGCCGGCCGAGATGTCGTCGGTGGCCGAAGCCCTGGCCGACATCGCGGGGGACGGCGAGCGCGCGGGCCGGGTGATTCAACGGCTGCGGGCGCTGCTGCGTCGCGAGCCGACACAGCGGATCCCGGTCGACGTCAACTCACTAGTGGAGGAATCCGTCGCGCTGATGCACGCCGACCTGGCGCGCGCGGGCATTCTGGTGCGTCTGGCGCTGGGCAGCTCGCTGCCGCGGGTCGATGGCGATGGTGTGCAGATCCAGCAGGTGATCTTGAACCTGGTCGTGAACGCCTGCGAGGCGATCGCCTCCGCGAAGAACGGGCCGGGCTCGATCACGATCGCGACTGGCGAGCCGCAGCGCGGCCGTCTGACGATCGACGTCCGCGACAGCGGGGTCGGCGTGGCGGAGCCGGAGCTCGAGCGGATCTTCGAGCACTTCGTCAGCAGCAAGCCGCACGGGCTCGGGATGGGGCTTGCGATCAGCCGCTCGATCGTTCACGCCCACGACGGACGGATCTGGGCGACTCGCAACGCCGACCGCGGTCTGACCCTGCACGTCGAGCTGCCTGCGCGGACGGCGCGCGCCGACGCCGTCGCATCCGCGCATGCCATCGAGGCGGGCGCTCATAGCACCTAGGTCCCATAGCGCGAGCGCGGCCGACCCAGGCTAACTCCTCCTGACGGAGAGCCCGACCGGGGCGAACCGAAAGGAGATCAGCATGACATCGTTGGGACTCGGAATGCTCGTCACGATCGCCCTCATCGCGGGCGCCGGCGAGACGATGGCTCAGGTCGCGGGGTCGACCTTGAAGGCGGTCTCGACCGCGGAGCTGCGCGAAGTCGCCAAGGGCTGGAGCGTGAAGAAGCAGATCCTCGGCAAGGACGTCTACAACGAGGCCGGCGAGAAGATCGGCGAGATCGAGGACATCATCGTGACGCCGAACAAGTCCGTCTCCTACGCGATCGTCGGCGTCGGCGGGTTCCTCGGCATCGCCTCGCACGACGTGGCCGTGCCGGTCGGCCGGTTCAAGCAGCTGGCCGGGCGCGTCGTCCTGCAAGGGGCCACCAAGGACGCGCTGAAGGCGATTCCCAAGTTCGAGTACGCGAAGAACTAGACAGGCTCGGACACCGGGCGCGTCCGCGGATCGCGGCGCGCCCGTCTGTCGTCTCTGCTCCATCGCGACCGCGACCAGCGTCGCGAGCTCCTCGATCTTCCCGGAGGTGTCGAGATGCTGAGTCGATCGCTGTGGATGGTTGCGTGTGCCCTCACCCTGTCCCTGGCGCTCGCCGGCCGCGTCGCCGCCGACGAGATCCTGTTCCTCAACGGCGACCGGCTGACCGGCAAGATCCTCGGCGCGGACGGCAACAAGCTGACGATCAAGACCGAGAGCGCCGGCGAGATCACCGTCGACATGTCGAAGGTCAAGACGTTCTCGACGGACGAGCCGGTCGTCGTCAAGACCGGTGATGCCGCCACCGTGCGCTCGAAGATCTCGGGCGGCGCCGACGGGACCGTGCAGGTCGTACCGGAGACGGGCGGCGTTCCTCAGATCATCGCGCTCAAGGACCTGGCGCAGATCAATCCGACGCCGGTGACGTGGACGGGATCCATCACCGGCAACGCGCTCATCACGCGGGGTAACTCGCACACCGAGAACGTCGGCCTCACCGTGAACGCGGTGCGCCGCGGCGAGCACGACCGGATCACGCTCGGCGGCGGCTACTACTACGGCCGTGAGAGGGACAGGGACACCGACGAAGACAACACGACCATCAACAACTGGTTCGTGCTCGGCAAGTACGACTACTTCCTCACGAAGAAGTTCTACCTCTACGGCTCGTTCCGCGCCGAGCAGGATGAGATCGCCGATCTCGATCTGCGCCTGACGGCGGGCTTCGGCGCCGGCTACCAGTGGTTCGAGACGCCCGCGTTCAATCTCGCGACGGAGGCGGGCGTGGCGTGGATCTACGAGGAGTTCAAGCATCAGAAGAGCGAGGATCACTGGGCCGGACGTCTCGCGTATCACGTCGACTGGACGCCCCACAAGGCGGTCAAGCTGTTTCACAACCTCGAGTGGCTGCCGGCGTTCGACGGGCCGTTCGACGACTACCTCCTGAACGCCGACGCGGGCCTGCGCGCCACGATCATCCAGGGGTTCTTCGCCGAGCTCAAGATCGAGCTCCGCTACGACTCGACGCCGGCCCGCGGCGCCGAGAAGGAGGACCTCCGCTACCTGGTCGGCGTCGGCTGGTCCTTCTGATCAGCCGCCGGCGGCTCCGGCGGGCCGGGCGGCGTCTGGAGTAGCCGCACCTCCTGCTGGGGAAACGGAATGGCGAGGCCGGCCTCGCGAAGGGCCGCGTACACGGCGATCCCGACCTCGCTCTTGATCGCGCCGAAACGGCTGAGCCGGGCGGTCCACGCCCACACCTGGAACTGAAGCGCGCTGTCGCCGAAGCCGACGAAGAGCGCGAGCGGTGTCGGTTCGGCGAGTACGTCCGGGTGGCTCTTGGCCGCCTCGCTCAGAATCTTCAGCACGTTCTCGGGAGCGCTGCCGTACGCGACGCTCACCTTGATCTCGATGCGCCGGCGCTGGTCGAAGGGCGTCCAGTTCGTGACCTTGTCCGACACGAGCTGGGAATTTGGGACGATCACGTCCGCGCCCTCCCACGTCCGTACCGTGCTCGACCGGATCCCGATCCGCCGCACCTCGCCCAGCACGTCGCCGATCTGCACGGCGTCCCCGACGCGCACCGGCCGCTCGAACAGCACGATCAGGCCGGAGACGAAGTTGTTCACGATGTTCTGCAGGCCGAAGCCCACGCCGAGGCCGAGGGCGCCGCCGAGCACGGTGATCCGATCGAAATTCAACCCGAGCGCCGCCAGCGCGAACAGGAAGCCCGCGAAGACGATCGAGTAACGGACCAGGCTGGACAGCGCATAGGGCAGACCCGGCCGCAAGGTCAAGCGTGGAAACACGTCCTCCTCGAGGACGTAGCGGACGATCGACGAGATCAGGAACGCGACGTAGAGCGTGGCCGCGAACGCGACGACGTCGCCGAGGGAGACGCTGAGCGCCCCGACTGCCAGCGTGGCTCCGAACACGCGGCGCACACCGGAGACGGCGGCCGGGAGCACGCTGAAGTAGTCGAGCACGCCGATGCTCCAGCCAAGCATCGCGATCATCCGGAGCGTTTTCCCCGCTCGCCATTCGATGGTCGGGCCGTGGTTCGCGACCACGCGCATGGCGCGGAGTGGCCGGACACGCAGCGCGAAGGCCACGAGCCCCTCGGCCAGGCGCCTTCCAGCCGCGAGGATGAGGCCGAGATAGCCGCTGTTCAGAATGCCGGAAGCGAGCAGTCGGGCCAGACTCAAGTTGCCAACGATGCCGGAGACCAGCGCCACGACCAAGGTCGCCAGCGCGAGACCGATGACGAGCTGCTGGGCCCAACCGAGGGGTGAGGCGCCGCGGGAGTCGAGCAGGTCCTTCACGCGCTCGGACCGCAGGAAGAGGCCGAGCAGGACCACCGCCACCAGCAGCTCGAGAAGAAAGATCGTGCGCTCGAGCAACGGCAGGGGCAGCACGAGGTCACGGAGCAGATCCACCAGGAAGAACGCGGCCAGCGTGTAGAGCGCCGAGCGCAGCTGCGGCGTGACGAGGCGGCGCGCGATCAGCACCATCGGCGCCAGCGCCCCGAGCTGGACGATGAGCCTCGCGATGCGCGCCTCGTCGGCATAGAGCCAGAAGGCGGCCAGCAGCCCGAGCACGAGCCCCGCGGCGACCGGCTGATCGAACACGACTCGTAGCGCCAGGGCCGCGGTCGGTGTGGTCTCGAGCCGGTGTGCCCGTTGCTTCGCGCGCCAGAGAAAGACGATGAGCGCCAGGGTCAGGATCGCATGCAGGGCGATGCGCTCGTAGTGGTCGGCGGCGAATCGCCGCGCCACATCGAGCTGGCTGGCTAGGGCGGCGACGACTGCCGAAACGCTCGCCACCTGGGCGGGACGAGCTCGCCAGATCGGCGGGCTGTCGCGCACGAACAGGTCGCCGACGGCGCGCTGTCGGGCTCGCTCGACCTCGGCGAGCGCCTCTTCACAGCGCGAGAGCTCGCGGGCAACCTTGTCCTGCAGCAAGAGCGTCGCGCTGCGCTGGGCTTCGAGCCGGGCCTGGGACTCCGCGATCGCGGCGAGGACGTCGGTGATCCGCTGAAAGAGGGCGGGCGGGACCTTCGCCGCGCGGGCCTCGGTGCGCGTGCGTGTCCATCTGTCGGCCAGAGTCACGAGCCCGGCGCGCTGCTGCTCGAGCCAGGTCGCGCGCGCGGTGAGCGTCTCGATCCATGCGGCCAGGCCGACACGGCTCGACTGCCAGAGATCCACGAAGGTATCCAGCACGCTGAGCTCGGCGCCCGATTCGAGCATCTGCTTGGTCCGATCGAGCCGCGCGTCGAGCCGGCTCGTGAGGGGACCGAGCTCTCGCTGGATCTTCTCGATCGGCGCGTTCGATTGGAGGTCTCGCTCCAGGTTCCGGAGTAAGCCGTTGACCTCTTCCGCGCGCTGCGAGATCTCCGCGACGGGAATCGACGCCGGGGCCGCCGGCTGCGCGGCCGTCGCCGCCGGCTGTGTGGCACTAGCCGCCGGCTGCGTAGCGGTCGCCGCCGGCCGCACGGCACTTGCCGCGGGCTGCGCGGCACTCGGCGTCGCTGTCGAGCCGATCGCGAACGTCAGCAAGACGACGAGCGCCACGCGCTCGAGGCAAGCGCGCGGTCCGGGACACTGCACTCGATCGTGGCAGACGCGCACGGGCATGGGGCTCCTGGTCGGGGGCAAGGCTACCTCGACGAGGCGATCGGGCTCAAGACGAGACCTTGGTCTCATGCCGGCCCTTGACCTGCGTTGAGTCGCCATGCAACATCCCGCTTCAATGACCATCGACGGTGCGCACTTCGTGACCACCCGACGACAGTGCTGCCGCGGGCTCCTGGCCGCGCTCGCCGCCTCGGCCCTCGGCGGCTGCGCGAGCAGCGCGACCGGTCCCTCGCTGGTGTCGACCAAGAAGGAGCGCGAGCTCGGCCAGGAGGCGGCGAACGAGGTCGAGCAGACGATGGGCCTCGTGCGCGACCCGGCGCTCGTGGGATACGTGAGCGAGATCGGGCGTCGGCTGGCGGCGCAGACACAAGAGCGGCCGGACACGGTCTACGAGTTCCACGTTGCGGACGACACCGAGCCCAACGCGTTCGCGCTGCCCGGCGGATTCGTCTACGTCACGCGCGGGCTCCTCGCGCTGGCCAACAGCGAGGACGAGCTGGCCGGCGTCATCGGCCACGAGATCGGCCACGTCGTCGCGCGCCACTCGGTTCGTCGCCTCGAAGCCTCGACGCCGTTCGCCGTGCTGTTCGGCATTCCGAGCGCGATCGTGGGCGTCGTGAGCCCCACGCTCGGCGGCATCCTGGGCGGCGTCGGCAAGCTCACGAGCGGCCTGGTGCTGGCCCCATACAGCCGCGAGCAGGAGCGCGACGCGGACAAGATCGGCATCGGGCTCGCCGCGCGCGCCGGCTGGGACCCGGCCGGGCTGCCGTCGATGCTGCACACGCTCGAGCGCGAGGAGGCGCTGGCCGGCGGCGATCCGTCTCGGGTCAGCTTCTTCGCCAACCATCCGGCGACACCCGAGCGCGTCCGGGACACGACGGCGGCGGCGCGAGCGTTGACGCGCGGCGGCTCGCAGCCGATTGCCGGAACGCGAGCGGCGTTCCTGACGCGACTCGACGGCCTCGTGGTCGGGCCCGACCCGGCCAACGGGATCTTCGTCAAGAACGTGTTCCAGCATCCGGACCTCGACCTGGCGCTGGAGGTGCCCGCCGGCTGGAAGACGCGGAATACTCCGGCGGCGGCGATCGCCAGCGAGCCCCAGGGACGCGCCGTGGTCGCGCTCGAGGCCGCCGCCGAGGGTCAGGATCCGGTCGACGGGGCGCGCAAGGACGGTCTCGACGAGCGCCAGGCCCAACAGCTGACGCGAGGCAAGATCGCCGGGCTCCCGGCGGCGCAGCTGATCGTGCAGGACCGCGAGGCGCGCATGCATCTGACGTGGATCGCGTACCGGGGAACGGTGTACCGCGTGGCCGGCATCTCGGCAATCCGGAGCTTCGAGACGTATCGCGAGGCCTTCGCGCGAACCGCGTCGAGCTTTCGCCCGCTTCGTCAGGACGAGCGGGACAAAATCACCGAGGCGCGCCTGCGGTCGCGACCCGCGCGGAGCGGCGAAAGCCTCGGCGAGCTCGTCGCGCGCGCCGGCGGCGTGTGGAAGGTCGATCGCACCGCGGTCGCCAACGGCGTCGCCGCCGACGCGAAGCTCGCGGATGGGTTCCCGGTGAAGCTGCCGATCAGCCAGCGCCACACGACGAAGCCGCCGGCCAGCTAGATGAGCGCCCGCTCACGGCGCGACTTCGACCGGCGGCGGAGCGTACGGCTCGGGCGTGAACGCGTCGGCCCTCGGCCAGTACATTCGCATCTGGAGCGAGAACGGGCCCTTGGGCGACGGCAGCCAGTTGGTCTCCAGGCTCGGGCCCGGTGAGCGCGTCTGCACGTAGATCGTCACCGAGCCGTCGAGACCGGACTTGAGCCCGCTCGTGCGGTCACCGATCGAATAGCGCCGGATCGGATTCGCGATCATCAGCTGCGAGGGCAGCCCGTACATGGTCAGGGACCAGAAGCTCTTCACCGGCGGCACCTGCGCCTTGCCGAACCGGATCACGTAGCGGTTCTTCGACCCGTCGAGCGCGTTGCCGTTGACGTCGACCTGCGTCGCCGGGTAGAGGGCTTCCTCCTGATCGTTGCCGTAGAGACCGAGCCGCGCCGCGGCGGCGCGCACGAGATAGTTGCCCTGCATCCGCTCGCGGTTGCCGAAGGCGCCCGTGACCAAGGTCCAGCCGTTCTTCTCCGCGCCGAGCTTCTGCGCGGCGATCTTGGCCCGGGCGCCGGCGATGCCGTCCTCGATCGCGCGGCGGACCTCGGGCGAGAGGCGCGCGGAGTCGAACCGGCGATTGGGCCCGATGCCGAGCGTCGCGAAGCGCTCGAGCAGCGCCTGCTCGCTCGGGTGCGGCGCCAGCTGACCGAGGAGGAAATTGGTGTAGCCGATGAAGCCGGCGCCGTCGGCTCGATGTTGATCGAAGTGCGGGAACTCCAGCGCCGTGCGCTTGGCCGCCGGCCGGCCGAGGAACTTGCTCAACGGCGCCAGCGTGTATTGCTTCTGGATCGCGCGTACGGCGGCGACATCGGCAGGGCCCTGCACGGCGGTGCGGATGATCGCGTACACGAGCTGGCTCTCGCTCCGGAAGACCGAGGCCGCGCGCGCCGGCTTGTCGCCCGTCCAGCCGGGCCCGGCGATCACGTAGTAGCTCTTGTCGAAGCCGGTGACACGCGAGCCGATGTAGCCGAAGTTGTGCGTGTAGAGATCGATGAGCTGCACCGAGTAGTAGCGCTGGTCGCGGATCGCGGGCACGCCGATCACCATCGGCTCCGCGCGCAGGTCGAGCCACGCCGTGGAGTAGAGCGTGTCGTTGTTCGGGCGCACGACCGCTCGCGACTCGGGGCCGGCCAGCGCGGTCGCGTGATGGAGCTGATTGACGGGCCCCGTGTGCGCCTTCGCCTGCGGGTCGATGGCCTGGACGAACATCGTGCGGTAGTTCTCGAGCATCGGATACGCGAAGACGTAGGCCTCCTCGGCCACCGCCTTCGCGTCGTCGGGCGAGATCGTGTCGGCGCCCGCCGCGCTGGACGCGCCGAGGCCGATGGACGCCGCGAGCATGACGGCCGCCGCCGCCAGACGAACGAGTGGTCTCACGCGCTCATGGCGTCGGGGTCACGTCGAAGACGTGATAGCCCCACGCCGGCATGTCGAGATAGAGTCCCTGGCCGACCAGATCGCCGCCATCGCGCTCGTAGGTGATCGTCGGGTTCATGAGGTCGCTCAGGATGATTTTACGTCCAGCCAGGTCCCGATCCGGCACGTTGAGGTAACACTGCCCCTGCGTCGGACCGTAGTTGACCGCGACCAGCAGGCGCCGGCCCCGACCCGACCAGCCGAACGTGACAAAGCGCTCCCACGTCGGATTGTCGTTCCACGCCGGCCGGGCGGCCAAGAGCCGCCAGTCGCCGTCCCGCGCCTCGGGGCGCCGCATGCACGCCATGAGGTGCCTGTAGAACGAGAGGAGCTCGCGGTCGACCGGCTCGGCCGCCCGCCGGCGCAGATGGTTGGACGCGCGCAGCCGTCGTCCGGAGCGCTGCCCGTCATGGACGAAGCGCAGCCCGGGCGCCAGCAAGGCCACGGTCGCCGCCGCGCGGTGCACCGCCGGTGGAAAGACCGCCGACGCGCGGGGCTCGTCGTGGTTCTCCAGGAAGCGCGCGGAGCGGCGCTGGTAGTCGGGATCGGCCAGGAGATGGCCGCGGACGGCCACGCCGTCCCGCGCGTGCAGCCGGTCGTAGAAGCGCTTGTCGTACGTGTAGTCGAACCCCTGCTGCTGCAACGCCCACTCGAGGTCCCAGTAGGCCTCGGCCATGAACACGAACTCCGGCCGGCGCCGGCGCACGCGCGCGGTCGCCATGGGCCAGAACGGCTCGTCGACGGCCGCCTGGCCGTCGGCCGGAAGCGCGCGATCGCCCCAGGTGCGCTGGATGACGTCCGGCAGCACCAGCATCGCCATGTCGCAGCGGACGCCGTCGCACTGGCCGGTGAGGCTCTCGAGCACGCCGACCATCGCCTCGCGCAGGCCCGGGTGGCGATAGTTCACCTGCAGGGTGTCGGGCCAGCCCGGGAAGTAGGGATCGCGGCCGTGAGCCAGCACGCGGCCGCCGTGCCGCGGATCGGTGCGAACGTAGTTCTGCGGCTCGCGCGCCAGGTCGTCGTCGGTGCCGTGCACGTAGTATTCGGGGTGCTCGCGCGTCCACGGATGATCGAGCGCGGTGTGGTTGGGCACGAAGTCGAGCATCAGCTTGACGCCGCGATCGGCGAGCCGCTTGCGCAGCTCGGCCAGCGCGCGGGGTCCGCCGAAGTCCCGGTTGACGACGTACTCCTGGACGGCAAAGGGGGAGCCGCATACGTCGTCGACGGTGAAGTCGGGGAGGAGCTCCCGATACTCCGCCTGCCACTCCGGCTGGCGCCGGGACACCTGGCGTCCGGCCTCGCCGGTCTGCCACACGCCGAGGAGCCACACCCAGTCGAACCCATCGGCGACGATCTCGTCGAGCGTCGAGTCGGGCACGTCGTCGAGCGTCGCCGCGCGACCCAGGGCCGCGCCGAGCTCGAAGAGCCACGCCCGGGTGTTGATCTGATAGAGCGCCGGGTGACGCCGCCCTGCCGCCATGCTCAGCGAGACGCCGGTGCCGCGTCCTGGAAGGCGGCCGTGATGCCCTGCGACAAGAGCCGCGCCGGATCCAGGAACCCGAAGATGTTGATCAGCCCGCCGACCAGGCCCGTCCAGCCGGTCTGGTGGCTGGCGCCGAGGCCGGCGCCATTGTCGCCGTGGAAGTACTCGTAGAACAGAATCAGGTCGCGCCAATGGGGATCGGATTGAAACTTTCCGGCGCCGCCGTGCACCGGTCTGGCGCCTTGCTGGTCGCGCAGGAACGGACGCGCCAGGCGATCCGCGATCTCCCGCGCCACCTCGAACAGGGTCATGCGCTTGCCCGAGCCCGTCGGACACTCCACGGTGAAGTCGTTGCCGTAGTAGACGTACAGATTCAGGAGGCCGCGGATCAGCAGCACGTTCACCGGCAGCCAGATGGGCCCGCGCCAGTTCGAGTTGCCGCCGAAGAGCCCGCTCGTGGACTCCGCGGGCTCGTAGTCGACCCGGTACACGTCGCGGCCGACCGAGAACGTGTAGGGGTTGTCGCGGTGATAGCGCGACAGCGCCCGGATGCCGTACGGGCTCAGGAACTCGTTCTCGTCGAGCATGTAGCGCAGGACGCTGCGGAGCTTGTCCTCGTTCAAGAGCGCCAGCAGATACCGTCCGCCGTGCCCGGTGCGTGCGGGCGACACGATCGAGGCGGCCAAGGCCGGATGGCGGCGGGTGAACTCACGGACGCGTTCCAGGAACAACGGCAGCCGGCTGACCTCTGGCGGAAACACCGTGGAGGCGCAGAGCGCGAGGAGCCCGACCATCGAGCGCACCTTCAGCCGCACCGCGCGGTCGCCGGGCAGGCGCAGGACGTCGTAAAAGAAGCCGTCCTCCTCGTCCCACAGCTCGTCCTTGTGCGTGCCCACCCGGTCCATCGCCGACGCGATCCACATGAAGTGCTCGTAGAACTTTGCGGCCATCTCCTGGCGGACCGGCTCGTACACCGCCAGCTCGAGCGCGATCTGCAGCATGGTCTGCGCATAGAACGCCATCCACGTCGTGCCGTCCGCCTGCTCGAGGTGGCCGCCCGTCGGCAGCGGCGCGCTGCGGTCGAAGACGCCGATGTTGTCCAGACCGAGGAAGCCGCCCTCGAAGACGTTGGCGCCGGTGCGGTCCTTGCGGTTCACCCACCAGGTGAAATTGATCAGGAGCTTCTGGAAGATCGACTTCAAGAACTCGAGATCGCCCCGGCCGCCGTGCACGGCCTTGTCGTGGCTGTAGACGAACCAGCTCGCCCACGCGTGCACCGGCGGGTTCACGTCGCCGAAGTTCCACTCGTAGGCGGGGATCTGTCCGCTC
>DATEMW010000434.1:0-9837 GCA_035275385.1 Candidatus Methylomirabilota bacterium
ACGGCCACACGTACGTGGGGCTCGAGCACTGGAGCCGGCTCTGGCAGTACTACGCGCAGCACAAGGAGGGCGGCTGGTGGGAGCCGTTCGACGTGAAGGTGATCGTGCGGGGCGACATGGCGGCGGTGACGTGCCATCGCACAACGACGTTGCGCTGGAGGCCCGAGACTGGCCAGCCCGACGTTGGACACGTGGACAAGTCCTTCATCTCGCGCTCGACGATGGTGCTGGTGAAACAAGATGGCGAGTGGAAGACGGTTCACGCCCACTTCTCCGAAGGCCGCGATACACCCCGCCCGGGGAATGTCTAGTCGGACTCGACCGGTCCTCGCACTGCGCTGCCATGGCGGGTTGACGCCGCAGCAGTGCGTCGAACAGGCCGTGGCCGCCGAACATGCCGGCTTCTCGACGGTCTGGTTTGCGGAGAACCCCTTCGGCCGGGGCGCGTGGCCTGCGGCAGCGGCGTGCGCCGTGGCGACCCGGCGTATACGGATAGGCCTCGGCATCCTCAACCCCCACCAGCGCCACCCCACGCTGATGGCGACCGAGATCGCGGCGTTCGACGAGCTGTCCGAGGGGCGGGCGGCGCTCGGCATCGGCGCGGGAATACCGTCGCGCATCAAGCAGACGCACGCGCCGGTCGATCGGCCGATCGCCGCCGTGCGCGACGCGGTCGCGATCACGCGGGCGCTCTTGCGCGGCGAGACCGTCACCTACACCGGCAAGGCGTTTTCCGCCGACGGCGTGCGGCTCGACTTCACGCCACGCCGCGACAACGTGCCGATCCTGACCGCGGCGATGGGCGAACAGGCGCTGCGCTTGTGTGGGGAGATCGCCGACGGCGTGATCATCTCCAATCTCGTGCCGGCGGCGTTCACGAGGCGCGCCGTGGCGATCATCCACGAGGCCGCGGCGCGGGCGCGCCGTTCGGCGCCGTGCGAGATCGTCCAGTACGTGCCCGGCGCGGTGCGCGACGACGGCGCCGAGGCGCGGCGGATGGCGAAACGGAGCATTGCGGCGATGCTCACCGCCTACGCGCGGACCGCGTCGGCGGCGACGCGCGCGGCGATGAGTGAGCACAGCCGGCCGGAGGAGTTGGCGCGCGCGCTGACTCACCTCGACCGCGGCGAGGCGCCCGAAGACGTGATCGACGATCGGCTGCTCGCGGAGTATGCGCTCGCCGGCACGGCGCACGAATGTCTGGCGCAGGCGGAGGTCTACGCCGAGGCCGGCGTGACGGAGCTCGCGATCGCGCTGATCGGCGAGCGCGCCGGCGACGACATCGCGCGGCTCGGCAGCGCGATCACGTAGCGAGGAGAAAGGCCATGTCTGCGACGCGGCGTGAGATGCACTTCGGCGTGTTCGTGCTCGGCACCGGCAACCACTCCGCCGGATGGCGTTACGACGGCGCGGCGACCAGCAACAACGACCTCTCGGTCATCCAGGAGATCGCGCGGCAGGCCGAGCGCGGCAAGTTCGACCTTCTGTTCGTGTCCGACGGGCTCGTCATGGACCCCGGCGACCACCCGTCATTCCTGTGCCGGTTCGAGCCGACCACGCTCATCTCGGTGCTCAGCGCGTCGACCTCGCACATCGGCCTCGGCGCCACCGTGTCGACCAGCTTCGGTGAGCCCTACCACGTCGCCCGCACCTTCGGATCCATCGACCACATCACCAAAGGCCGGGCGGCCTGGAACGTGGTGACGAGCTCGGCCGGCAAGGCCGCGCTCAACTTCAGCCGCGAAGCCCACATGGAACACGACCTGCGCTACGAGGTCGCCCAGGAGTTCGTGGACGTCGTGAAGGGCCTCTGGGATTGCTGGGAGGACGGCGCGATCGTCGCCGACAAGGCAACCGGCGCCTACATCGATGCGTCGAAGGTGCGCCCACTCGACCATCGCGGTCGCTTCTTCCAGGTAAAGGGACCGATCAACATGTCTCGTTGCCCTCAAGGGCACCCGATCATCATTCAAGCCGGCGGCTCGGAGGCCGGGCTCGAGCTCGCCGCGCGAACGGCCGACGTCGTGTTCTCCGTCGTTCAGGAGCTGTCGGCCGCAAAACGCGCCTATCGCGACCTGAAGGGACGGATGACGAAGTACGGCCGAACGCCGGATCAGATCACGGTCTTGCCGGGCGTGATGCCGATCATCGGAAGCACCGAGGCGGAGGCCCGCGACAAGCTCTCGCGGCTCCAGAGCTGGCTCACGCCGAGCAACGCCCTCACCCTGGTGACCAGCCGGATCGGCTACGACGTGACGGGCTTTCCCCTCGACGCGCCGGTGCCGGCTCCCCCGGCTGACGCGAGCAGCCAGACTTTCTCGCGTGTCCTCTACGAATTCGCGCGCCGGGAAAACATGACCCTGCGCGATCTCTACAACCTCACCGCGGCCGCCCGCGGCCACTGGGTGCTCTGCGGAACCCCCAAGCGCATCGCCGACACGCTCGAGGAGTGGTTCGTCGAGGAAGCGGCGGACGGCTTCAACGTGCTTCCACCGTACTTCCCCGGCGCGCTGGTCGACTTCGTCGAGCTCGTCGTGCCGGAGCTTCAGGCGCGCGGGCTCTTTCGGCGTGAGTACGAGGGGACGACCCTACGCGACCACTTCGGGCTGCCGCGCGTGCCGGCCCCGGCGAGGCGCTAGTCGCCCTCTAGCGCAGACGCCCGGCGGCGCGCAGGCGGCGCTTCAATTGCTTTTTCTTGAACGCAGCTTTCTTGCGTGCGGTCTTCCGGCGGTTTCTCTCGGGCATGACAGTCTCCTGTGGGTGTGATGACGAACGCGCTGGAACCATAGCTTACCCGTTGACGCTCGCCGCAGAGGCCGTAAACTTTGCGTGACGGGCGGGCTCGGCGCCCAGCACACACGGGAGCGAATCTTGGACACCGCTTCGATACTCGTAGCGACGGCGGGTATCATCTTCGGGTTGTTCGTGGCGTATAACCTCTTTCACTACATCCTTTTTTTCCTCGTCACGCATCCGCGCGAGGCAGGCAAGATCGGGCATCGGTTGAACGAATTCGAGCAGCGCCAGCTCGCCGAGTGGACACCGCGCGCGGACGACTGTCTCAAGCACGACGACGAAAACCGCACCTACGACGACGTGTTCGGCCCATATCGCGACGAGCACGCCAATTACAGCACCTGCGTCTTTCCCCGCGCGGTCTTCACGAAGCCGTACGAAGCCGAGCTGGTCCTGCTCAAGCCCACGGACGGGATGCGGCTGCTGGAGCTCGGGTGCGGATCGGGAGCGGCGGCCCACTATCTCGCCAGTCGCTCTAACGTCGAGGTCGTGTGCGTGACCAACTCCAAGGTTCAGGCCGACATCTGCCGCCGGAAATTTGCGAAGTTCGGTGCCCGCGTTCGTGTGATCGTTTCCGACTTCGACGATCTGGATCTCCCGCGCGGAAGCTTTGACGCCGTCTATGCGCTCGAATCGATCGGGTATACCAAGGACCTCGACGCCTGGCTGTCGCGGTGTTGGGAGATGCTCAAACCCGGGGGGCGATTGATGATCCGCTCGCCGGGATCGCTGGATCATTGTCGCCGCGAGGAGGACTACCGGAGCGTCAGCGTCTTCTTCGAAAACTGGCGCTACAATTTTCTCGGCGCCAATCTCCTCGTCTACAAGATGCGCCGGCTCGGGTTCGATTCGATCCGGTATCGGCGCCTGCCGTTCTGGGCCTGGGGCCTCACCTGGAACTTCCTTCAGCACGCGGCGTTGTGGCGGTACCGGCTGAAGATGCGTACGTTCGTGGAGCTGGAATCGATCATCTGGCGGACCTCGAAGCGATTCGTCTTTGGCAACACCTACAACACGGTGCTTGCGACCAAGCCGACGTGGCCGAGCTGGAGCCCAAGCTCTCGCAATGGAACTGGAGCACACGCGCGGACGGGTGATAGGATCCGCTCGGATCACAGGTGATGTAGCCATGGACTTCGCCTCCGCCGCGTACGACCTCCCCGACGCGTTCGCCGCCAACGAGCTCTATCAGGACAACGGCTGGACGGACGGGCTGCCGATCGTTCCGCCGACCGACGCGCTCGTCCGGGCATTTCTCGAGGCGGCGCGCCTGGGGCCCGGCGATGTCGTCGGCATCGAGCCGGTGCGCCGCCGCCGGCTCACCGCCGAGAAAGTCGCGATTGCCGCGGTCATGGCAGGCTGCCGGCCGGAATACATGCCGGTGGTGCTCGCGGTGGTGCGCGCGCTCTGCGATACGGCGTACGGGCTGCATGGCGTCTCCGCCTCGACCGGTGGCAGCGCGCCGTTCATCGTCGTCAACGGTCCGATCCGGAAGGCGATCGGCATGAACGCCACGCACAACGCGCTCGGCAACGCCAGCCGGGCGAACGCCACCATCGGCCGCACGACGCGATTGATCATCCTCAACGTCCTGCACGGCGTGCCCGGCGGCCTCGACCGCTCGACGCTCGGTCATCCCGGCAAGTTCACGTACTGCGTCGCCGAGGACGAAGACGGCAGCCCGTGGACACCGCTGTCGGTCGAACGCGGCATTCCGGTTGGCGACTCGGCCGTGACGGTGCTCGCGGCCCTGGCGCCCCACCAGATATTGAACGAGTGGACGCGTGACCCGCGCGAGATCCTCGACACGTACGTCGGCGCGATCCGCGCCAACATGCTCACCTACTCGATCTGGGCCGGCACGTACGCCATCGTCATCGGCCGGCAGAACCGCGACGTCTTCGCCGCGGCCGGGTGGTCGAAGAAGGATATTCGCGAGTACGTGCACGAGCGCGCGCGGGTGACACGCGCCGACTGGGCGGCGGTCGGCAAGCGCGCCGTGGTCGGCAAGGACCCGGGCCGCGTTCACACGGCGCTGCGGACGCCCGACGATCTGCTGGTCGTCTCCGCCGGCGGACCGGCCGGCGGGTTCGGCGCGATCATTCCCCCGTGGTACGCGGAGAAGTCCGTCGCCGTCACGACGCGCATCGAGGAGAAGCCATGACGATCCGAGTGCTCGACCCCCGAGTCGATCCCGACCTCGAGCCGCTCGCCCTCGCGCCGGCGGCCGTGCTGAACGGCGCGACGATCGGGCTGCTCGACAACGCGAAGATCGGGACCGCGCACTTCTACAACCATCTGGAAGACCTGTTGCGCAAGCACGGCGTGCGCGAGTTCATCCGGCGCCGCAAGCCCGACACCTCGCGGCCCGTCCCGCCCGAGATGCTCGCCGAGCTGGCGGTGGCCGACGCGATCGTGTCCGGGATCGGCGACTGAGGGAGCTGCTCGTCGTGCAGTCTGCACGACGCACTGGCGGCGGAGCGGCGGGGCATTCCGGCGGCGGCGCTGATCACCGACCGGTTCATTCCGAGCGCGAAGGAAATCGCGTCGATCGAAGGATTGCCGGACTACCCGTTTACCGTGATCCCGCATCCGATCGCCGGGAACACCGACGACGAGCTGAAAGCGAAGGCAGAGCAGGCGGTCGACACGATCGTGCGCATCCTCTCATCCCGCCGGGCGTGACGGCTCGCAGCTAGCGGACAGCGAGCCACTCCCAGCTTCGCCGACCGGAGCCGGAATGCCGTACACCTGCCCCGCCCGCTCCGGCCCCAGGGCACGCCAGAAGACCGATTGCCAGAGACTCGCGGTGTCGTTGACCGCCTGGTCCCACGCGAGGCTGGTCACACGCTCGATCTGACGGTCGAAGAAGAGCGTCCGCGCATGCCGTGAGGACTTCTCCGCGATCGAATACGCGAAGCAGGAATAGTCCTTGATGAGTATGAAACCGCGGTACGTGTGGTCTTTCCGCCAGGAGCGGTACAGCATCTGGTCCTCGACTTCGTGATGCTCGGCGCGGGTCTCGCCCCACGCGCCGTGAAGAGGCTGATTGAGGTCCTGCACGAAGTGGGTGGCCTGACCGAGGACAAACGCCACCTCATCGAGCCCGCGCCCGAGCCGGATCATCGCTTCGGCATCTAGCGCAAATCGCTTGAACGTGTCCGCGGCCTCACTCGGCGGCGGCGGCGGAGTCCCGCGGAGGGAAACGATCGGGATCTTGTGACTCACGACGCGGTTGAAGTCAGGCTCGAGCAGGCCCGCCAGCAATAGCGATGCGTGAGGCGTCAGTGCCTCCTTCATCGGTGCCGGCAGCACGGTCAGCGCGTCGAGCGCGATCCAACGATGTCCGGTGAGATTCCAGGCCCATGACGTCCGTATCGAGCCGAGCGGGAGCAGCGCGAAGATGCCGAACAGCAGCGCGGCGGCACGAACGCGCCGCACGCCGCCTCAGTATCCTTCCAGGCAGCGGTCGACCATGGCGCGGCCGCGGCTCCAGTCGTACCAGCGGTACAGGCGCATGTCCGCGACATGCTGGGCGGCCGAATAGAACATGTCGTACTGGAGCTGGCGGCCGCCGAACTCGGTGCCGACCAGGTCCCAGATCAGCTTGAGGAGCTTCACGCGCTTCTCGGCCGGCGTGTCCCCGGCCTGGAAGTAGCGCATGTCCTCGGCGGTGTCGGCGCCGACGAACGCGCGATCCGACGAGGGCACGGCGATGAAGGCGCCGCCGGCGAGCTCGCGCAGCGTCCGCATGAGCTCCGGAGCTTGTCGGCGCTGAATGTTCATCGCCGCATAGATGTAGAGCGGATTCGGGCGCGCGACGCCGCCGCGCACGAGGGGCAAGGTTTCCGCCGCGTGCGCCAGCGCATCGATCTGGGCGCCCAGCAGTCCGATCTCCGCCCCGAGCTGCGTCTGCACCGGAGGCAGTGAGTGAATACCGTGAAGCTCCGCCAGCTTGATCGCGAGCCCGGCGACAAACTCCATCTTCACGGAAAAGCGGACGAGTGTGTGGAAGTTCACCAGGGTGTGGGCGGCCGTGTCGTGCCACTGGGCGTTCACGACGTCCACGTTGCGATAGATGAAGACGTGCTCCCAGGGAACGAACACGTCCCTGAGCACGACGACGGTGTCGATCTCGTCGAAGCGCGACGAGAGCGGGTAGTCGTACGTGCTCGTCGCCATGGTGCCGTACGGGCGACGTGGGTAGATGCGGAGTCCCTCCGCGTTGGCCGGGATCATCGCGCAGAACGCGTAATCCTCGTCCCCGGGCACGAGCGGCGTGATGTAGCTCACGAGGAGGTAGTGCGCCATGACCGCCGACGTGGCGATCATCTGGGCGCCGCGCAGCACGATGCCGTCGTCACGTTCTTTGACCACGCCGGCGTAGAGGAACGGCTCACGCTGCTTGTGCGCGGGCTTCGATCGATCGCCCTGCGGCGGCACCACGGCGTACGGGATGAAGAGGTCTTCGTCCCGTGCGCGCGAGTAGAAGCGGAGCAGGTTGTCGGCGAACTGCTTGCCGCCCCGCGCGAAGACGTCGGGCGAGCCCGCGAACCCTGCGAGAATCGACGCGCCCGAGTCGGCCGTGCGTCCCATGACGCCGAACGAACACTCCGACCACGCCCGGTGAATGTGGCGGCGGAGCGCGAGATCGGCCGCGGAGCGCGGGATGAGCCACATGGCCGACGTGCGGGCGCCCGTTGCCGGCTCGACGTACGTCGTCGTGTCGGGATCCCACCGCTCGCGCGCCAGATCGTACATGGTCGAGACCTGACGGATCGGCTCCGCGAAAGCCGGATGACTCGTCACGTCGGCCACTCGCTCGCCGTCGAGGTATACGGCGCGTCCGTCGTTGAGGCTCTCGAGGAACTGTCGTCCTGTTCGCATGGTAAGTGGCGGCTATGATATAGCAGCGCCGTGACCCCCCACAGCCTCCCGCACGTCTTTTCTCCGTTCCGCATCGGGTCGGTCGAGCTGCGAAACCGCATCTTCGTCCCCGCCCACACCACCAACTACGGGGACGACCACCTGCCGAGCGAGCGGCACGTTCACTATCACGCCGAGAAGGCCCGCGGCGGGGTCGGTCTGATCATCTTCGAAGCCATCCGCGTGCATCCGACGAGCATCGGTCGCGCTCAGGGCGTGATCGGCTACGATCCGCGCTGCGTCCCGCGGTTCGCGCGCGTTGCGGGCGCCGTCCACGATCATGGCGCGCGCCTCTTCGGCCAGATCGTCCACGTCGGTCGGCACGCCGAAGGGTTCTTCGGGCGCACCGCGACGTGGGGCGCCTCGCCGATTCCGTGGTCGCCGACCGGCCCGATTCCACACGAGATGAACGAGGACGACATGGCCGAGGTCGTCGCCGCGCATGTACTGACGGCGCGCCATCTGCGAGAGGCCGGGCTCGACGGGCTCGAGGTCCACTTCGGTCACGGGCATCTGCTCCAGCAGTTCCTCTCGCCCGCGTCCAACGTGCGGACCGACGCCTACGGCGGCAGCGAGGAGAACCGGCTCCGCTTCCCGCTCCAGGTACTCCGCGCAGTCCGCGACGCCATGGGACCGGACTATCCGGTCGGGATCCGCATCAGCGCCGAAGAGTTCATGAGCCCCGGCCTGACGCTCGAGGACATGCAGCGAATCGTCCCGCGCATCGTCGCCACCGTGCCCGTTCACTTCGTCAACGTCTCCCACTCGGCCTATCACGCGAGCTACTCGCTCGCGACCCAGATGGCCGACATGCACTTTCCGCGAGCGGCGTTCCGCTATCTCCCTGCCGGGATCAAAGCTGCGGTCCCGCACCTGCCCGTCTTCGCGGTCTGTCGGTTCAATCGCATCGAGCTCGCCGAAGAGGTGCTCGCCGCCGGCGATGCCGACCTCGTGGGCATGGCCCGGGCCCATATCGCCGATCCGTTCCTCGTGACGAAAGCGCGCGAAGGTCGGCTCGACGAGGTCCGGCCATGCATCGCGTGCAATCAGGGGTGCATCGCGATGGTCGAGCTTCATCAGCCGATCACGTGCCTGATGAATCCGACGGCGGGACGCGAAGCCGACTGGGGCGAGGGAACGCTCAGACCGGCGCCTGTGCAGCGGCGGGTCCTGGTCGTCGGCGGTGGGCCGGCCGGGCTCGAAGCCGCGCGGACCGCCGCCCTGCGCGGCCACGCCGTGACCGTGTGGGAGCGCGAGGCCGAGGTCGGCGGCCAGGTGAACATCGCCGGGCGGATCCGATCACGGAGCGAGTTCACGTACGCCCGCACATACTTCGAGAGTCAGTGCCGGGCGTTGAACGTCACGATCCAGTGCGGCGTCCACGCGACCGCCGAGCGCGTGCTCGCGTTTCAGCCCGATGCGGTCGTGCTGGCGACGGGCGCCCGACCCGCGCCGATCGCGATCCCCGGAGCCGCGCGCGTGCACACGGTATGGGACGCGCTGCTCGAGCCCGAGAAGCTCGGCCATCACGTCGCGTTCATCGACGCCGACGGCAACTGGCCGTCGGTGGCGACCGCCGAACACCTGGCCGATCTCGGCAAGAAGGTGACGCTGATCACGGCAGGAGCCGGCTATGGCGCACGGATCACGATCTACAGCATGCTCGCCGTCCGCCACCGGTTCCGGGAGAAGCAGATTCGCGTGATCGCGCTACGGGCCGTTCGTGCCGTCGAGGGCTCGACGCTCGTGCTCGATGATGTCTCGACCGGCGAGCCCGATCGACTCGAAGGCGTGGACAGCGTCGTGGCCGCGGCGGGGAGTCTGGTGGAGGATCAGCTGTATCGCGAGCTCCGCGGGCGCGTCGCAGACCTCCGAATGGTCGGCGACTGCGTCGCCCCGCGCACGGCGCTCGAGGCAATCTACGAGGGCCATGCGGCCGGCCGTGCGGTGTAGCGACTAAACGCCCTTCAACTTCGCAAGCAAGTCGTCGGTCGCCTGAACGTCGCCAAACGTCACCAGGAATTTGCCCAGTGTGTGATTGTGCAATGCGTCCGTGTGATCGGCGTTGCCGTCCGAGACCATGATCGTGCGGTAGCCCCACATGGCGGCATCACG
>DATEMW010000435.1:0-2277 GCA_035275385.1 Candidatus Methylomirabilota bacterium
CCCGGTGCGTGAGCTTCGCGCGTTCGCGTCCGAGCGCTCGATCGGTAAGACCGTCACCTTTCGGGGTGAGCCGGTCACGATCCAGCGGATCGAGCCGGCTGCGTTCAAGGGCGTCGACATCGCGTTCTGCTCGGCGGGGTCGGCGCAGTCGAAGGAGTACGCGCCGATGATCGTCAAGGCCGGCGCGACCGTCATCGACAAGTCGAACGCATTCCGGATGGACCCGAACGTGCCGCTGGTGGTCCCCGAGATCAACGCGCACGCGGCCCGCGGGCATCGCGGCATCCTGAGCTGCCCGAACTGCACGACGATCGTGACCGTGATGCCGCTCAAGCCGCTGCACGACGCCGGCCGGCTCACGCGCGTGATCGCCACGAGCTTCCAGGCGGTGTCCGGCGCCGGCGTCAACGGGATCGCCGAGCTGCGCGAGCAGACGCTCGCGTGGGCGCGCGGCGAGGCGATCGTCCCCAAGCACTTCGCCCATCAGATCGCCTTCAACCTGCTCCCGGCGATCGACCGCTTCGGCGCCGACGGCTACACCGGCGAAGAGATGAAGCTGGTCAACGAGACGCGCAAGATCCTCGAGACGCCGGAGCTGCGCGTCATGCCGACCACGGTCCGGGTGCCGGTGTTCACGTCGCACTCGATCTCGGTCACCGCCGAGACCGAAGCGAAGATCACCGCCGCGCGGGCCCGCGATCTGTTCGCGGGCTTCCCCGGGCTCAAGCTCTGGGACGACCCCGCGCAGCATCGCTATCCGATGCCCATCGCGGTCGAGGGGCAGGACGACTGCTTCGTCGGCCGTATTCGAGAAGATCTGTCGAGTCCCAACGGAGTGAGCTTCTGGGTGGTCGGTGACCAGCTGCGCAAAGGCGCGGCAACGAATGCGGTCCAGATCGCCGAGCTTCTGCTGCAGTCCTGACCGCGCCTTCGGCGGCCGAGCCCGCCGCGGCCCGCGGTAATGTCCCTTCGCCGCTCTTTACGCCGCCGGTTCCGCCGCTACGACCGTTTCCACGTGGCGATGGCGCTGACGATCCTGGTGGTCGCGTACGTCGGGGTGCCGCACGTGGTGCGATTCGTCGACGCCATGCGCGGCTATGACCCGGCCTACTACGAGCCCAAGGACTTCGAGCGCCAGGACTGGATGAAGCGCCAGGTCGCGCCGGCCGTGCTGCCCGGATTCTCGTGGGAGATCATGATCGACATCATCCTGTTCCTGCTGATCGCGGTCGTCTGGCTCACGTTCGTCCCGGCGCGCGGCGCGGGACGCCACCCGCCGCCGCGATAGCCTCGGCGCGTTCCACCTTCCGTCTGGTGCTGTCGTACGACGGCACCGACTATCACGGCTGGCAGGTCCAGACGGGTGCGCGCACGGTCCAGGGGACCCTGATCGAGACGGCGCGCCGCCGGTTCGGCGCCGACACGCGTGTCACCGGCGCCAGCCGAACGGACGCGGGCGTCCACGCGCTCGGCCAGGTCGTGTCGCTGACGACGACCGCCCGCATCGCCGCCACTGGGCTGCGCGGCGCCCTCAACGCGGACCTGCCGCGCGACATCCGCGTCCTCGACGCGCGCGAGGCGCCGGCCGGCTTCGACGCGCGCCGGGCGGCCTTCGGCAAGCGCTACGCGTTCCTCATCGACAATGCGCCGATCGCCCGGCCGCTCCTCGCGCGGTACGCCTGGCACATTCCTCAGGCGCTCGACGTGGCGGCGATGCGCCGGGCGCTGGCGGCCCTGCGCGGCCGGCACGATTTCGGGGCGTTCTGCGCCGCCCCCGGCCGCGAGAAGGATCCGGTGTGCGTCGTGCGGGCGCTGCACGTGATCCGCCGAAAGGAGCGGATCGCCGTGCTGCTGTCGGCGGATCGCTACCTCCATCACATGGCGCGCAACATCGTGGGGAGCGCGGTCGAGGTGGGACGCGGAGCCCGAACACCCGACTGGCTGGCCGCGGTCCTGGCCTCTCGCGATCGCCGCCAGGCCGGCCCGACAGCCCCGGCCCAGGGACTCGCACTGGTTCGGGTGCTCTATGGGCCTCGCGCGGACCGCGACACGAATCAATTCAATTCACACAGTTAGAACCCACATCCCGATACGCGAGGTGAGGCCAGCTGACGACCACGCCGGTGCCGCGGCCCCACGGGTCAATTCGCATCGGGATTATGGTAAACTCTCGCTGCACTTGACCTTTTAGAGCCATGCACCAGACCCTGCTGACGGTCGCGATCATCGGGTACGTCGCCGCGACGGGCCTCGCTCTGGCTTACCTGGTCCAGCGGG
>DATEMW010000436.1:0-7872 GCA_035275385.1 Candidatus Methylomirabilota bacterium
GCTGACGCCGAGATCGCGATGGTGGCGGAGAGTCTCGCCCAGCGCGCCGAGCGCGTCGGCGAGCAGGGCGCGGGGATCCGCGGTCGCCATGCGGCTAGGCGGGCGCCTTGCGGGTCGCCGCGGCGGCCCGCAGCGAGAGGACGTGCGAGAGGATCGCGTCGGCGACGTCGGACTTCGGCATCTTCGGCAGCGGACGCGCGCCGCCCCAGCGATCGAGCAGGAGCACCTCGTTGTCCTCGGCCTCGAACCCGATGCCCTGCTGGCTCACGTCGTTCGCCACCAGCAGATCGATCCCCTTGCGCTCGAGCTTCGCGCGCGCATTGGCGACGACGTCGTTGGTCTCGGCGGCGAAGCCGACGACGAATGCGCTCGGACGCCGGGCCGCGACCTCCGCGAGGATGTCGGGGTTCGGCGTGAGCTCGAGCGTGAGATCGCGCTTGCCCTTGATCTTCGTGGTCGCGGCCTGCTTGGCGCGATAATCCGCGACCGCCGCGGCCTTCACGACGATCGTCGCGCGCTCGAGGTGGTGGAGCACCGCCTCGCGCATCTCCTCGGCGGTCTGCACGGGCACGAAGACGGCGCCGGGCGGCGGCGTGAGCGCCGTGGGCCCTGAGACCAAGATCACGTCGGCGCCGCGGCGCAGGGCCGCCGTCGCGAGCCCGTAGCCCATCTTGCCCGACGACCGATTGGAGATGTAGCGCACCGGATCGAGAGGCTCACGCGTCGGGCCGGCGGTCACCAGGAGCCGCTCGCCCGCGAGATCGCGGACCGGCGCCAGCAGCCGGCGCAGCCCCTCGATGACGTCGTCGACTTCGGGAAACCGGCCCTTGCCGCTGAGACCCGACGCGAGCGCGCCCGTGTCCGGCTCGAGCACCATCACGCCCCGGCGCCGGAGCGTCGCGACGTTCTCGGTGACGGCCGGATGGTCCCACATGCCGCCGTCCATCGCCGGGACCATCAGCACAGGGCCGCGAGCCGCCAAAAGCAATGTGGTCAGGAAATCGTCGGCGATACCGTGCGCGGCCTTCGCCAGGAGGTTGGCGGTGGCCGGCGCCACCACGACCGCATGAGCGCGCTCGGCGAGCGCGACGTGCTCGACGGCGTCGGCGCTCTGCGGATCGAACAGATTGGAGAGCACGGGCCGGCCGGAGAGCGTCCGGAAGGTGAGCGGGCCGACGAACTCACGCGCGTGCTCGGACAGGCACACGGTGACCGCGGCGCCGAGCCGGGTCAGCTCGCGCAGCAGATAGACCGCCTTGTACGCGGCGATCGACCCCGTGACGCCGAGGATCAGCTCGCGGCCCTCGAGACTCATACCCAGCTCACGCCTTGGCGGAGTCGCCCTCTTCCTTGTTGCGGTACTCGACCTTGGCCGCGGCGATCTCCTCGAGCGCGCCGCTGGTCGGCTTCTTGTGCCGGCTCTCGACGCGTGCCGCGGCGCCGCGATTGAGCTGGCGCGAGCGCTTGGCCGCGAGCACGACGAGCAAATACCGGTTCGAAACCTTGTTCAATGCGTTTTCCAGTGATGGGAATGCCATCAATTCGGTACCTCCAGGTCGGGTAAGGTGAGGTCGATGCGCTTCACACGACAGCGCTCGGCCATGATGATCGACTCGAGCTCTCCCAGAGCTTCCTTCACGTCGCGGTTCACGATCAGATAGTCGTACCGCCGCCACAGCGCGATCTCTTCGCGGGCGCGCACGAGGCGCCGCTCGATCTCGACCTCCGCGTCGGAGCGCCGCTCGCGCAGCCGCTGCTCCAGGTCCTTGATCGACGGCGCCAGGATGAAGACCAGCACCGCGTCCGGGTAGCGGCCGCGGAGCTGCGCGGCGCCCTGCGTGTCGATGTCCAGCAGCACGTCGCGCCCCACGGCCAGCGAGTCCTCGAGCGAGCGGGCGCGCGTGCCGTAGAAGTTGCCGTGTACCGTCGCCCATTCGGCGAGCTCGCCGCGGTCGCGCATCGCCTCGAACTCGGTCACGCCGACGAAGCGGAAATCGACGCCGTCCATCTCGCCCGGCCGCGGTGGCCGCGTGGTCACCGAGACCGAGTACGCCAGGTCGGGCAGGCGCAGCCGGACCTCGCGGCACAGCGTCGTCTTGCCGGCGCCCGAGGGCGCCGAGACGACGAACAGCGTGCCGCGCCGCTTAATCACCAGCCGTGCCCCGATCCGTCACGAGACGCTGCGCCAGGGTCGCGGGCTCGAGCGACGACAGGATGAGGTGGTCGCTGCCGGTCACGATGACGGCCCGCGTCCGCCGCCCGTTGGTCGCGTCCACCAGCTTGGTGCTGCCCTTCGCGCTCTCGATCAGCCGCTTCACCGGCAGGGAGTCCAGCGCGACGATCGCCACGATCTGATCGGCGACGACGACGTTGCCGTGTCCGACATTCACCAGATGCGTCACCTGCCGACCCCCGCCGTTCACGCGGCTACTCAAGGTTCTGCGCCTGTTCGCGCATCTTCTCGATGATCCCCTTGGCGGCCAGCGCCGACTGGGAGAGCTCGAGGTCGTCCCCCTTGGACGCGATCGTGTTGACCTCTCGGTTGAGCTCCTGGATCAGGAAGTCCAGCGGGCGCCCGACGGAGCCGCCCTTGTCGAGCAGCGCCGCGAGCTGCTCGAGGTGCGCGGCGAGCCGTGTCAGCTCCTCCCGGATGTCGGTCTTCTCGGCCCAGATCGCCACCTCGGTGAGGATGCGGCCCTCGTCGCGCGTGCCGTCACCGACCAGCGCCGCGATGCGCTCGCGCAGCCGCTCCTGGTAGCGCGCCAGCGCGATCGGCGTGCGCGCCGCGATCAGGTCGACCTGCGCCTTGAGCGCGGCCTGCTGCGTCCTGAGCTCGGCGGCGAGCGCCTCGCCCTCCGTGGCGCGGGATGCCACGAGCTCGTCGAGCGCGCGGCCGAGCACGTCCGAAAGCGCGGGCCATGCGATCGTGCCGCTCGCGGACTCGGGATCCTCGGTGCGCACGACGACGCCCGGCCGCTCGAGCACCCACGTGAGCGGCACGTCGTCGCCCAAACCGATCGCGCGGCCGAGCGCGCGCGCGTGCTCGACGTACTGCGCGGCCAGCGTGGTGTCCATGCGGATCTGCTGCGTGGACTGGCCGGGCGGCGGGCCGAGCTGCACGCTGACGTCGATGCGTCCGCGCTCGATGCGCGCCTGGATCAAGCGGCGCGCGTCCATTTCGAGGGCGGTCAGCGCGCGGGGCAAGCGCAGCGCGATGTCGAGGTGGCGATGGTTGACGGAGCGCGCTTCGACGGAGACCGCGACGTTGTCCCCGCCCGCCTCGGCCCGGCCGAATCCCGTCATGCTGCGAAGAGACGGATGCGACGCAGGCCGGATCGATGGCATCCAGTGATGATAGGGCGAAATTCCCTGTAGTGTCAATATGTTGCGGTTGACAGTGTCGGCGGCCGTCGCTAGACTCGCCCCGGTTCGACGCACCCGCAAACCAATGACCCGCTGGGCTCTCGCGACACTGGCCGCGCTCCTCCTCTTGGGAATCGGGGCCGTCGCCCTCGCGCGCCTCTTCGGGAAGTCGGGCTCGCGCGCTTCCGTCGGCGTCTCCATCCTCGCGTACTGGCTCGCGGCTTACGTGCTCTGGAGCTTCGCGGCGGGGCTGGCCGTGACGACCGGCCTGCTCACCACGTATCACACGGCCGCGTTCGCGACCATCTGCCTCCTCGGCGCCTTGTTCCAGTATCGCGCCCATGTGCAAGCCGGGCGCGACCGCGGCCTGGCGATCTTCTTCGGCGTGCAGCTGGCCTGGCTCGTCTTCGTGCTGCTCCAGAACGGCATGCTCACTGCCGGGTGGTGATAGGCTCAGATGATGGGCGAGCAGGATGCCATCCTGGTCATCGACCATGACGCCGACGCCGCCCTCCTCCTGAGCGACTTCCTCGAGCGCGAAGGCTACGCCGTCGCGGTCGCCCGCACGGGCGCCGAGGGTCTTCGACTCATCCAGCGGGAGACATTCGCACTGGTGCTGCTCGACCTCGACGTGCCCGACGCCGCCGGCACGAGCCTGATGCGCGAGGCCACGCGCGGCGAGACGCCGCCCGAGGTGATCGTGGTCACCGGTCGCGCGACGCTCGACTCGGCGATCGAGGCCATCGAGAGCCGGAGTGCGGGCTACATCCTCAAGCCGGTGGATCTCGCGCGCCTCGGCGCGATCGTCAAGCGCGTCTTCGACCGGCGGCGGCTCGCGCAGGACAACACGCGCCTGCACGCCGAGCTGGCCGAGCGCCTGGCCGAGAGCGAGGCGCTGGCCGCGATCTCGGCCACCGTCAGCTCCACCCTGGATGTGCGCGAGGCGCTGCGTCGAATCTGCCGCGAGCTGGTGCGATTGCTCGGCGCCGACACCGCGGCCGCTTATCTTCAAGACGTCGCGACCGGGCGCCTGTTGCCGACCGCCGCGTACCGTGTGCCGCGCGAGTACCTCGAGACGCTGTCGTCGACGCCGCTGCCCCTCAAGGACCAGGGGTTCTTCCTGTCCCTCTGGCAGGAGCGGCGCCCGGTCTATTCCGACGACGTCGCGCACGACGCGCGGTTCACGCATGGGTTGTTCCGGAGCTTTCCCCACCAGTCCGGGCTTCTGCTGCCGCTGATCGTCGACGACGAGGTGATCGGCGGCTTCTACATCGTCTGGTGGACCGCCCGCCGCGCCTTTACCGAGCGCGAGCTTCGCGCGCTCGATCACATCTGCGAGCAGGCCGGGTTCTTTCTCCGTAACGCCCGGCTCTACGAGCAGGCGGAGCGCCACCAGCGCCGGCTCGCCGTGCTCAACGACGTGTCGCGGCGGCTGGCCGCGGTCCACGACCCGCAGGAGGTGCTCACCGTCATCGTCAACGAGGCGGCGAGCCTCGTCGCGGCTGAAGCGGCCGGCCTGCGACTGCTGGAAGGCGACGATCTCGTCGTCGCCGCCCGGACCGACGGGGCCGCCGAGGTGATGTCGCGGGCGCGGCTCAAGGTGGGCGAGAGCCTCAGCGGTCAGGTGGTCGCCTCCGGCGAGCCGGTCGTGGTCGAGGACCTCGCGGAGGACACGCGCCACGACCCGGCGCACAAGCGGGGCGCGCTCGAGCGCGGCTTTCGTGGCTTTATCGGCGTGCCGCTCCGCTTGCGCGGGCGAGCCGTCGGGACGCTGAACGTCTTCACCAAGGGCGCGCGCCACTTCCTGCCCGACGAGGTGCTTCTGCTCTCGGCGCTGGCCGACCAGGCTTCGCTGGCGATCGAGAAGGCGCGACTGCTCCGCGAGACAGAGGAAGGACGGTCGCTGCTCGAGCGGCTCTCCCACGCCGCCGTGCTCATGCAGAGCTCGTGGGATCGCGACGATCGCCTGGCGGCATTCGTGCGCGCCGCGCGCGACGTGGTCGGCTTCGACCGGGTCAACGTGTTGCTGCTGACCGCCGACGGCTCCGAGCTCGAGCTGGTGACGAGCAGCGATGACCGCGAATCGCCGCTCCGGCTGCCCGCCACCGCCGCCGCCGGTCCGTATCACGAAGCCCTCACGAGCCGCCGTCCCGTCGCCGTACTGTCCGACGCGGACCTGGCCCGCGTGCTGCCGCTCGCTCCGGCGCTCCTCGATCGGCCCTACCTGAGATCCCGGCGGTTCGTCATCGCCCCGCTCCTCGCCGGCGATCGCGTGATCGGCGTCGTGAGCGCGGACAACAAGGCCAGCCGGCGCCCGATCAGCCCCGCGAGTGTCGAGCCCTTCAGCTCGCTGTGCCTGAACCTCGCGATGGCGCTCGAGGAGAGCCGGCTCTACGCCGAGGCGCGCGCCCGCGAGGACGAGATGCGGCGCCGCGAAGGCGAGGCCAAGACCCTGTCCGACGGGCTCGCGCTCCTGAACCAGGCGGCCCGCGCGCTCCATCGCACCCTCGAGGTCGATGCGATGCTCGACGGCGCGCTGAAGGAGGTGGCGAGAGCGTTCGGGGCCAGCGGCGCGCTCCTGCACCTCCTGGCGGACGACGGCAGCTTGAGCCGGAGCGTCGGCCACTGGGTGTCGGTCGGGCAGCGTCCCGGCGACCCGACCCGGCTCGGCGGGCTCAGCGACCACGTGCGCCGGACGCGGGCACCGCTGCTCTTGCGCGACGTGACGCAGCATGCCGAGTTCGTGCATCCCGCGAATCTGGAGGCCGGGGTCCGCTCCATCGCGGCGTACCCGATCGTGGGCCAGAACGTGCGCGTGCTCGCCGTGCTCGTCGTCTACTACTCGACCTCACAGGCGTTCGGCGAGATCGAGACGCGGCTGCTCGCGTCCTACGCCGACCAGCTGGCGACGGCGCTGGAGAACGCCGGGCTCTACGAGGAGACGCAGACGCAGCGGGTCCGCCTCGCGCAGATCTTCGACTCGACGTCCGACGGTATCGTGCTCTTCAGCCGCGAGGGCGAGATCCAGGCGGCGAACCGGCAGGCCGGCGAGCTGCTCGGCTTCGATCCGAGCTCGGTCATCGGCGTGCGGCTCTCCCAGCTCGCGACCGGACGACGGAGCACGATGCCCGACTCGGATCGCGTGTTCGAGGACCTCGGCACGATCCTCCAGAAGCCGGACCAGGGCGGGGAAGGCGATCTGGAGCTCAAGCGCAGCGGCCGGACCATTCACTGGGCCGGGCGCCCGATCAAGGACGCGGGCGGCGCCACGATCGGCTTCACCTTGACGCTCCACGACGTGACGCACGAGCGGCAGGTGAGCCAGATGAAGACCGACTTCGTCTCGTTCGTCACCCATCAGCTCCGCACGCCGCTCGCCGGTATCAAGTGGATGCTCGAGCTCGCGGCGCAGAGCTCCGACATCGCGAGCGAGGCCGGCAGCTACGTCGACGACGCCCGCACCGCCGCCGAGCGGCTGATCGGCCTCGTGAACGATCTGCTGGACATCTCGCGCCTCGAGAGCGGCAAGCTGATGGTGGCGCTCACGCCGACGAGCCTCGGCACGCTCACGCGGAGCTCGATCGACGATCTCGGCGCGCTGATCCGCGACAAAGACCTCCGGCTCTCGGTCGTCGGCGCCGAGGACGCGCCCTTGGTCCTGGCCGACCCGCAGCTCCTCCGCCAGGTGATCATGAATCTCACGTCGAACGCGCTCAAGTACACGCCGAGCGGCGGCGAAATCTCGATCCGGATCGAGCGCCAGGACGCCGCGCGGGCGCGGTGGACGATCACCGACAGCGGGATCGGCATCCCCAAGAGCGCGCAGGGCCGACTGTTCGAGAAGTTCTATCGAGCGGAGAACGTCCACATGGTCGAGACGGAAGGCACGGGGCTGGGCCTCTATCTGGTCCGGCTCATCATCGAGCGGCTTGCTGGCGAAGTGTGGTGCGAGTCCGAGGAAGGCCGGGGCTCGGCGTTCATCTTCACGCTCCCAATCAGTGGGTGAGGCCGATGGAGACAACGGGGAAACGGGTCCTGCTGGTCGAAGACGATCGATTCCTGCGGCGGGCATGCGAGGCGAGCCTGCGGCAGCGCGGCCTGGCGGTGACGACCGCAGCCGACGGCGAGGAAGGGCTGCGTCTGGCGCGCAGCGAGCAGCCGGACCTCATCCTGCTCGACATGCTGATGCCGAAGCTGTCGGGCCTGGAGGTGCTGCGGGCGCTCCGGGGCGACGACGCCACTCGCGGGGTGAAGGTGCTCATCCTGTCCAACTCGTCGCGCGAGCAGGACATCGCCGAGGTGAGCAACCTCGGGATCTCCGGCTACTTCGTGAAGTCCAACCTGTCGCTGCAAGAGCTCGGCGAGCTGGTCGGCCGCCTGCTCGCGGGCCAGAGTGCCTGACGGTCCCCGGCGGGTCCTCCTCGCCGAGGACGATCGCTTCCTGCGCCGCGCCGCCGAGGCGTCCTTGCGCCGTCACGGCCTCGAAGTCCTGACCGCGGCCGACGGCGA
>DATEMW010000437.1:0-5771 GCA_035275385.1 Candidatus Methylomirabilota bacterium
AAGCAGATGTTGCCGCACACCTCGGGCAGACGGATGCGGCCGATCAGCTTGCCCTCGGGAGTCCAGACCGTCACGCCGCTATAGCCCACGGCACGCCCCGCGTTGCTCGAGCACCACAGGTTGCCGTCGACGTCGCAGCGCACGCCGTCCGGCCCGCACTTCACGCCATCGACCATGAAGTCGCTGAAGAGCTTGCGGTTGGACACCTTGTTGTTGCTGCCGACGTCGAACGAGTACATCTCGCCCTTGCCGCCGGGACCCTGATCGCCCGGGCCCTTGCCGGTGCTGACGACGTAGAGCTTTTTGTAGTCGGGCGACAGCGCCAGCCCGTTGGGATCCGGCACGTCGTTCTCACCCACCACGAGCTCGACCTTGCCGCTCGGATCGACGCGATAGACGTTCGTCGGCAGCTCGCGCTTGTTGTCGCCCATGCCGACCGCCTGCCCGAGGCGCGGCTTCAGCCGGCCGGCGGCATTGCTCGGGCCGCCCGGCGCGTCGGGCGCGCCCTCGTAGAGCTGGCCGCCGTACGGCGGATCCGTGAACCAGTACGACCCGTCCGGATGCGGCACGACGTCGTTCGGCGAGTTCAGGCGCTTACCCTCGAACCGGTCGGCGATCACGGTGATCGAGCCGTCGTGCTCGTAGCGTACGACCCGGCGGGTCAGGTGCTCACACGAGAGCTGACGGCCCTGGAAGTCGAACGTGTTGCCGTTACTGTTGTTCGACGGCAGGCGGAAGACGGTCACGCGGCCGTCATCCTCGAGCCAGCGCAGCTGGCGATTGTTCGGAATATCGCTCCACACCAGATAGCGGCCCACGCTGTTCCACGCCGGACCCTCGGACCAGAGCGCGCCCGTCCACAGCCGCTGGACCGGCGCATTCGGCTGCCGCAGGCCGTTGAACATCGGGTCGATCGTGAGCACGTCCGGATCGGTGAAGTAGACGTTCGGCGGCGCGTTGGGACCGAAGTCGCGCGGCGGCGTCGTGACGGTGCTCGGCGGCGCCATCGGCGCCGGCGCCTGAGCGCCCACGATTCGCGGCGCGAGCGCGATCGCGCCGGCCACGATGCCTGCCGACTTGATCAGCCCGCGCCTCGATATCAGGTTCGCGTCGTCCCGGTCGCGTGCCTCGCTCGCCATCGCTGACCCCCCTGGATGCTCGGCCTGCACCGCGCATCACGTCAGAATGAACGGCATGCGCGCTCGCGCGCGCTCAGCGGCGCGACGGTATCAGACACGCACCGCGAGCGTCAATCGCGCGCCGCGCGAATTCGGCGCCACAGCCGCTCGCGCGTGAGCGGCATCTCGGTGATCGCGACGCCCAGCGGCGCGAGCGCGTCGGCAACGGCGTTCGCGATCGCCGCCGGCGCCGGCAAGGTCCCGCCTTCGCCGGCGCCCTTGACGCCGAGCGGGTTCAGCGGCGAGGGCGTGACGACGTGACCGACCTCGAGCGCCGGCACGTCGCCGGCGCGCGGCAGCGCGTAGTCCATCAGCGTGCCGGTCACCAGCTGCCCGGCGGCGTCGTAGACGATCTCCTCGTGCAGCGCGTTGCCGATTCCGTGCGCGATGCCGCCGTGAATCTGCCCCTCGACCACGAGCGGGTTGATCATGACGCCGCAATCGTCGACCGCGACATAGCGAAGGATCCGCACCGTCCCGGTCTCGGGCTCGACCTCGACCACCGCCGCGTGGGCGCCGCTGGAGTAGGTCGACTGCAGCACGTGGACGTAGCCCGACGCCTCGAGCCCAGGGTCCATCGCGCCGGGCAGTGCGTAGCCGGGCCGCGGCGCGGTCGCGATCGCCGCGACGTCGCCGAGCGTGAGCCCGCGGGCGGGCGCGCCGCGCACGCTGATGCGTCCGTCCTCGAGGGCCAGATCCTCGGGCGCGGCCTCGAGATGGTCCGCCGCGACCGCGAGCGCCTTCTTTCTGACCTCCGCCGCCGCGTGCGCCGCCGACGTGCTGGCGAGCACGCCCACGCGGCTGGCGAACGTTCCGACGCCGTACGGAATTCCCGCGGTGTCGCCCGGAACGACGACGACGTGCTCGAGCGGCGTCGACAGGCCGTCGGCGACGATCTGGGCCAAGGTGGTCTCGTGCGCCTGCCCCTGGCTCGATGTCCCGGAGAACACGAACACGCGTCCGGCCGGGTCGACGCGAACGCGTATGCCCTCGTACGGGCCCAGGCCCGTGTCCTCCACGAACATCGCGAAGCCGAGCCCGATCGCCCTCCCGGCAGCGCGCGCCCGCTCGCGTTCCGCCGCGAATCCGCCGGCCCCGACGGCCTCGGCGACGCGCCGAAGGCACTCGGGATAGTCGCCGCTGTCGTAGCGGCGCGGGCTGTTGTCGCGCGAGATCAGGCCGACGTCGTATGGGAACTCGTCGGGCTGGATCAGGTTGCGCGTGCGCAGCGCGATCCGGTCGATCCCGAGCCGCGCGGCCGCGAGATCCAGCATGCGCTCCATGACGAACACCGCCTGCGGCCGCCCGGCGCCGCGCACCGGCGTCGCCGGCACGCGGTTCGTGTAGAGCGCGGTCAACGTCACCTCGTAGTTCGGGACGCGATACGGCCCGGGCACGCTGACCGAGGTCAGAATCGGCACGATCACGCCCCACGAAACGAACGCGCCGCAGTCGTGCACGAACGAGTCGCGGACGGCGACGATCGTTCCCTCGCGCGTCAGCCCGATCTCGACGTCGTGCCACTGGTCGCGCTCCTGCGTGACGGACAGCAGATGCTCGCGCCGCGTTTCGACGAATCGAACCGGCCGGCCGAGGGCTCGGGCCAGAAAGGGCACCAGGATGTCCTCGGCGTAGACGATCGCCTTGGGACCGAAGCCGCCGCCGATGTCCTGCGTCACCACACGCACAGCGTGCTCCGGCAAGGCCAGGTATCGCGCGAGCAGCCGGCGGAGGATCTGCGGCGCCTGCGTGGTCGACCACACGGTGATCTGGCCCAGTTCGCCATCCCAGCGCGCCGCGATCGCGCGCGTCTCCAGGGCCATGCCGGCCCCACGGTGCAGGTGGAAGCGCTCGCGCAGCACCACGGGCGCGCGCGCGAGCTCGCCGGCCGGGTCACCGACCTTCTGAGTGAACCGCGAGGCCACGTTGCCGCCGGGATGCACGCGCGGCCCGTCGGGGCGCAGCGCATCGTCGAGTGACGCTACCGCCGGCAATGGCTCGTATTCGACGGCAAGCGCGTCGAGCGCATCCTCCGCCTGGGCGGCACTCTCGGCCACGATCAGCGCCACGGGCTGACCGGCGTAGGACACGATCTCTTGCGGCAGGATCTCGGGACAGGCCGGTGCGACGAGACTCGCGTGGGGGACGAGCAACGGGAGCCGGCCGAGCGCCGCGACCTCCGCAGGCACGAGCACGCGCACGACGCCGGGGCGCCGCAGCGCGGCAGTCGGATCGACCCGCACGATGCGCGCGTGCGCATGCGGGCTCCGGTGGACGGCGACGTGGAGCAGCCCGGGATGCGTCACGTCAGCCACGTAGCGGCCGCGGCCGGTCACCAGCCGCTCGTCCTCGCGGCGGCGCACCCGCGCGCCGAACAGGCGCTCGCCCATCGCCTCGGCTCAGTCGGCGACGCGCGCGACGTACAGCGAGTTCGCGGGATCGACTCGCTCGTGGAGCTGCACGTCGTCGAAGCCTGCCTCGCGCAGCATCCGGGTCGCGGTCTGGTGGCCCCACGCCGTGCCGAGACCCGGGCCGCCGGCGGCGAGCGAGACGCTCATGCAGTGCATCGTGCTCATCGTGTAGAGATACGGCGCCATCGGCACGCCGATGTTGTCGCCGAGCTCGCTGGAGGCGTAGACGTCGAGCATCAGGAACATACCGCCGCGCGCGAGCGCCGCGCGAATCCTCCGCAGGACGCCGGCCGGATCGGCCTGGTCGTGGATCGCGTCGAACGCGGTGACCAGATCGAACGGCGCCGACGAGGTCTCGAGCTTGGCGATGTCCTGTACGACGAACGACGCGTTGTCGAGCCCGCGGGCGGCGGCACGCGCTTCGGCGATGCCGTCTTCGGAGATGTCGTAGCCGACGAACGTGCTGCGTGGAAACCGCCGGGCCATAAGCGCGACGCAGTGCCCGGTTCCGCAACCGACGTCGGCGACCCTGATGCCGGCCTCCAGGAGCGGGATGATGCCCTCGGGCTTGGCGAGGTAGGCGCTGAACAACAGCTCGTCGAACCGCGGGCGGCTCCGCCGGTCCATGAGGCCGGTGAAGTCCGGCTGGTACGCGCTGTACGGCACGCCACCGCCGGTGCGAAACGCGGCGGCGACCTCGGGGATGACCCGATTCATCAGCGGGAACATCTCGACCATGCTCGTGAGATTCCGTGTCGACGAGCCGGTGAGCCCGGAAGCGTGCTCGCGCGGGAGCCTGAACGTGCGCTCGGCGGCCGCGTACTCGACGATGCCGCCGCAGGCCATCGCGCCGAGCCACTCGCGGACGTAGCGCTCGTTCAGGCCGGCCTTGTCGGCGATCTCGACGCTCGTCGCCGCGCCCATCTTCGCCATCGTCTCGAAGAGGCCGACGCGACGGCCCATCTCGAGCATCACGCAGATCGCGGCGCCCTCGAGGTGGCGGACCATGAGCTGGGTGAACGCCTTGGCTTTCGCTCGGTCGAACTCCGCCTCGGGCATCGCGCGCGCTCCTCGCTCCTCGCCGCGGGTCACACCGCCAGGTAGCCGCCGTCGACCGGAAGCTCGATCCCGGTGATGTACGACGCTTCGTCCGAGGCCAGGAACAGCACGGCGTGGGCGACCTCTTCCACTCGTCCCTCGCGCTTGAGCGGCACGGCGCGCAGCGATTTCTCTCGCCACGCCGGATCGGCGGAGGCCTTCGAGGTGCGCATCGGCGGCAGGATGCCAGGATGGACCGAGTTCACGCGGATCCCGTACGGCGCGAACTGCACGGCGCCCGACTTGGTCATGATCCGCACGGCGCCCTTCGAGGCGTTGTAGGCCATGTGGATCCGGTCCTGGCCGACGAAGCCGGAGATCGACGAGATGTTCACGATCGAGCCGCCGCCGGCGGCGCGCATCGCGGGCACCCCGTGCTTCATGCCGAGGAACACGCCCTTGGCGTTCACGTTCATCAGGGTGTCCCAGGCCGACGTGCTCAAGGTGTCCGGATCGAACGTGCCGCTGATTCCCGCATTGTTCACGAGCAGATCGAGCTTGCCGAACGCGCTCACGGCCGTCTTGACCGCGCTCTCCCAGTCGGCCTCGCTCGTCACGTCGAGCTTCACGAAGCGCGCCTGTCCGCCTGCCGCGGCGATCTTGTCGACGACCTGACGCCCCTCGAGCTCCAGCAGATCGGCAACGACGACCTTCGCACCCTCGCGCGCGAAGATGATGGATTCGCTCTGTCCCATGCCGCTCGCACCGCCGGTGATGAGCGCGACCTTTCCCGTCAGCCTCATGTGCCTCTCCTCTTCGTGGTGACCTTCGGCCTCGCGAAGACCATCGCCCCTCCGCGCCCGCCGAGTATCGCAGAGACCCCCCACCGTGTACACTGCGGGTCGCCGCGCAGTCGAGGGCGCCAACGAAGCAGACGGGTCCTCTCCGCGGCCTGGGGAGGGGAAATGGCGACCTTCTTGTTGGTTCACGGAGCGTATCAAGGCGGTTGGATCTGGAAGCCGGTGGTCGATCGTCTGCGAACGGCCGGGCATCAGGTGTACGCGCCGAGCCTCGACGGCTGCGCCGAGCGTCATCACCATGTGCGTCCCGACATCACCGTGGCCACGCACGCTCAGGAGATCGC
>DATEMW010000438.1:0-7438 GCA_035275385.1 Candidatus Methylomirabilota bacterium
GATCTCGACCGACAAGATCACCTCGTCGAAGCCGTGGGCCAATCCGAGCGCCAGCTCGTCGAGCTACGGCGGCAGCCCGCTCGCGTCGGCGGCCGGTCTCGCCGCGCTCGAGATCATCCTGAAGGAAGATCTGGTCAAGAACGCCGAGCGCGTCGGCAAGGTCATGCTGGCGCGGCTCGAGGCGCTGAAAGAGAAGTATCGCTGCGTCGGCGAGGTGCGCGGCCGCGGCTTGATGCTCGGGATCGAGCTCGTGCGCGACCGGACGACGAAGGAGCCCCTCTCCAAGACCGTGACCCAGGCGCTCTATCAAGAGTGCCTCCGCCGTGGCCTCGTCGCGATGACCTACGCGCCTTCCGTCCGCATCAACCCGCCGCTCACGATCAAAGAGGACGCGGCGCTCGCAGGGTTGGCGGTCCTGGACGAGGCGCTCGGGGTCATCGTGAGAGACCACGGGCTCCAGTAGGATGCCGCGCGGCGCGATCATCGGCCTGGGCAACGTCGCCCTCCACGGCCACCTGCCCGGCTGGCGGCGCCGCCGCGACGTCGAGATCGTCGCGGTCACCGACACAAGGCCGGAGCAGCACGCGCTCGTCTCAACTCACGCGCCCGGCGCGCGCTGGTACGCGACGGCCGCGGAGCTCCTGGCCGAAGCGTCTGTCGACTTCGTCGACATCTGTACGCCGCCGAGCAGTCACGCGGAGCTCATTCGCGGCGCGCTCGAGCGCAGCCGTCACGTGCTCTGCGAGAAACCGCTGGTCAGCTCTCCCGGCGATCTCGCGGCGCTGACGCAGCTGGCCGAGCGGACCGGTCGCGTCCTCCACACGGTCCACAACTGGCATCACGCGCCGATCGTGCAGCGCACCGCGGAGCTGATCCGCGAGGGCCGCATCGGACGCGTCGAGCACGTGATCTGGCACACCCTACGCACGCGCCCGGCCCTGGCCGGCGACGAGCGCAGCGGCAACTGGCGGGTGGACCCGGCCATCGCGGGCGGCGGCGTCCTGTCTGATCACGGCTGGCACGTGTTCTACGTCGTGCAGCGCTGGGTCGGCGAGCAGCCGCGGTCGGTCAGCGCCCGCCTGGAACGGCGCCGGCACACCGCGTGGAACGTCGAAGACACGGCCAGCGTGCGGGTCACGTTCCCCGAGGCGACGGCCGACATCCTGCTCACGTGGGCGTCCGACGTCCGACGGAACTGGGCCGAAGTTGGGGGGTCCGACGGCACGCTCGAGCTGCACGACGACACGCTCGTCTTGAAGAGCGGCGGCGCCGACGCCGATCGCTCCTGGTCCTGCCCGCCGCCGATGTCCGACGGCTCGCATCATCCGGACTGGTTCGATGCGGTCGCGAGCGAGTTCCTCGCCGAGACGACGGGGGCAGCGCCGCGCGGCGCCAACCTCGCCGAGGCGCGCCTCTGCGTGGCGCTGGAGCAGGCGGCGCGCGAGTCGAGCCGCGCGGGCGGGCGCGAGATCGCGCTCGAGGGAGTAGGCATCTGACGACCACCGTGGCCGTGTCGGTGAAGTCGGCGGAGAGCCTGCTGCTGGTCGTGCCGCCCGAGCCGGGAACCGCGACGAGCGTGTCGCCCGACACCGTCGTCGCCGGGCTGCCGCTCCTGCGCCGTATCGTGCTCGCCGGGTCGAACGCGGGATTTTCCAGCGTGCTGGTGCAGAGTGGCCGCGACGACGTCGAGCGTCTGCTCGGCGGCACCGCCGCGCGTGCGCTGACTGACGGCGGGGGTTCGGCTCGCGACGCGCGGCGCCGGATCGTGATCCTGCCGGCGAACGTCGTACCCCAGGCGCGGTGGCTGCGCGCCTTGCGCGAGACCGACGTCGAGCCAGATCACTTGTACACCGACGGGCAGGTCGCCGCGATCGTGGACACCAACGACACGGCCGGCGTGCTCGCGGCCGCGGCGCGGGCTCGCGGGGTCGGCGAGCTCCTGGCGGCGCTCCGAGTCAAGTATGACGAAGCCAAGCTCGAAGTCGACGAAGCCGGCCGGTTTCCGCTCAGCGAGCCGGCCGACGCGCGGTCGGCCGAGTCGTGGCTGCTGCGGAGCCTGATCAAGCAGCGTGAAGGTTTCATGTCGCGGCACTTCGAGCGAAAGATCTCGCTCGCGATCACCCGGCGGCTGGTGCTCACGCGCATCACGCCCGACGTGATCACGGTCGTGAGCGTGGCGGTCGGGCTCTTCGGCGCCGCGTTCTTTCTCTCGGCCGCGCCCGGATATCAGCTCATCGGCGCCTTGCTGTTTCTGGCCCACTCGATTCTGGACGGCTGCGATGGCGAGCTGGCGCGGCTCAAGTTCATGCAGTCGCCGCGCGGGGCGATCCTCGATTTCTGGGGCGACAACGTCGTCCATGTCGGTGTCTTCGCCTGCATGGCGGTGGGCCTGAGCTTCGCGCACGACGCGACGTGGCCGCTGTGGCTCGGCGCGCTCACGGTGCTGGCGACGCTCGGCGCCGCCGCGTCCCAGTCGCGGGACATCATGCTGGATACGACCGTCGGGGATTCCGGCTGGATCGCGCGCTTCGCGGAGGCGTTTTCCCACCGCGACTTCATCTATCTGGTCATCCTGATGGCGGCCTTCGGTAAGGCGCACGGGTTCCTGATCCTGGCGTCGATCGGCACGCCGATCTTCCTCGTTCTTCTGCTCTGGGTCGGGGCGCGGCGGCGCGCCTGAGTCGCGGTGGCGGGTTTCGTCGACGTCCTGCTCCGAGGGCTTGCCCTGTGCGGCCAGGCGGTCGCCATCGGCGGCGTCTTCTTTGCGCTGCTCTTGCTACGGCCGACTCTCTCGAATGGCGCGCCGGCGCGCCCGCGTCTCACGACGAGCCTCGTCCTCACAGCGATCGGCGCCGCGGTGGTCGCCGGCGCTCAGACCCTGTCGCTCGGGGTTCAGATGCTCGTGCTCAGCGATGTCAGCACCGGCGTGCCGCTCGCGGAGATTGCGAGCACCAGCTTTTTCCGCGCGGGAGTACTGCGGATCGCCGCATGCCTGGGCATCGTGATCGGCTGCGCGTTTCTGGCCCGGCGCCCCGAGGGGCGGGTGTGGTGGCTCGCGCTCGCGGCGTCGACGCTGCTTCTCGCGGCGGGCAGCGCGTGGACGAGTCACGCCGCCGGGCGGCTCGGGCCCCGGGCCGTGCTGCTGGTGCTCGACGGGCTCCACCAGGTGGCGGCCGGCGTGTGGATCGGCGGGCTGCTCCATCTCATCGTGGCGGCCTCGTCACGCGCCGATTCGGGATGGTCGGCGCCGCTGCTCAAGCGCTTCTCGGCGATGTCGCTCACGTCGGTCGCGGTCCTGGTCGTGGCGGGCGTGGGGCTCAGCATCGCGTATGTCGACGGGACGGGCGCCCTCTTCGGCACGTCCTACGGCAGCATGATCCTCACGAAGGCGGCCGTGCTGGGTGGCCTCGTCCTGCTGGGCGCCGCGAACTTCTTCGCGGTGCGCCGCCTGCCGGAAGGCGCTGCCGCCGCACTGCCGCGTCTGCGCCGGTTCGTCGAGATCGAGTTCGGGCTGGGCGCCACGGTCATGTTCATCGCGGCGTCGTTGACTTCGTTGCCGCCGGCGGTCGACGTCACGACCGACCGGGCGGCGATCGCCGAGGTTGGCGGGCGGTTCCAGCCGCGGTGGCCCGTGCTCACGTCGCCGGACATCGCCGACATGCCGGTGGACGACCGCAACGCGCCGCGCACGGACGAAGACCGGGCGTGGTCGGAGTTCAATCATCACTGGGCCGGCATCTTCGTGCTGGTCATGGGGCTCCTGGCTCTCGTGCATGCGACGGGGCGGGCTCGGTGGGCCCGTCACTGGCCGCTGGTCTTCCTGGGGCTCGCAGGTTTTCTGCTCGTCCGCAACGACCCCGGAGCGTGGCCGCTCGGCCCGCTGGGGTTCTGGGAGAGCATGCGCTATCCCGAGGTTCTGCAGCATCGGATCTTCGTCGTCATCGTCATCGCGTTCGCGGTCTTCGAGTGGCTCGTCCGGACCGATCGAGTCCGGCTCCAGGGGGCGACGCTCGTGTTCCCGCTGCTCTGCGCCGTCGGCGGCGGGCTCCTGCTCACGCACTCGCACGCCGGACTCAATCTGAAGGAGGAATACCTGATCGAGGTGACCCACGTGCCGCTGGGCATCCTGGCGATGGTGACGGGATGGTCACGCTGGCTCGAGCTGCGCTTGCCCGAGCCTTCGAGGCGGCTTGCGGGTCGCGTCTGGCCGGTCGCGTTCACACTGATAGGCGTGGCCCTCATCCTCTACCGGGAAAGCTGAGCTGACCTACCTCCGCGTCGCGCTGCTCGTGCTCGGTGTGGCGCTGCTCGCGGCGCTGGTCGTTCAAAACGATCCTGCCGCGATCCTGACGTCGATCGCCGACCTGTCGTGGCGGCTCGGCATCGTCCTCGTCTTTCCCGCTGTCCTGGTCGCGTTCTTCGACACGCTCGGCTGGCGCTACGCGTTCATGCAGGAGAAGGTTCCGTTCTGGCCGCTCGCCGTCTCGCGGGTGGCCGGCGAAGCGTTCAACATGGCGACGCCGACCGCTGCGGTCGGCGGTGAGGCGATCAAGACCTGGCTCTTGCGAGGCTACGCCCCGCTCGACGCGACGCTTGCCTCGGTCATCGTCGCGAAGACCACGATCACCCTGGGGCAGGGGGTCTATTTCCTTCTCGGCATCGTCGTCGCGTGGCACACGGGCTTGACCGGCTCGGCCTTGCTCTACGGCATGCTCTGGCTCCTGGCGCTCGAGACGGTCGCGCTCGGGCTGTTCGTGCTCGTGCAGACCCGCGGCATGCTCGGCTGGGGCTTGCGCGTGCTCGAGCGGCTGGGCGTGCGCCCTCCTCGCGGTCAGGAGACCCTCGGCCGTGTCGACGACGCGCTCGCCCAGTTTTACCGCAAGGCGCCGGGACGGCTGGCTCTCTCGATCGGGTTTCATTTCATCGCCTGGCTCCTGGGCTCGCTCGAGACCTGGTTGATCCTCAAATTTCTCGGCTTCGAGGTGTCGCTGGCCACGGCCACCGTGATCGAGGCGTTCGGGACCGCCATCAAGGTCGCGACCTTCCTGGTGCCGGCGAGCCTGGGGGTGCTCGAGGGGGGCTTCGTGGCCACGTTCGCGACCCTGGGCCTCTCGTCGACCACCGCCATCTCGTTCAGCCTCGTGAGGCGACTGCGCGAGGCCTTCTGGGTCGCGCTCGGGCTCGTTGCCTTCGCCGCAATGCGCCCTCGAGAGCCCAAGGCCCAGAACGGAATCGTGACGGAATAGCCGCGCTTGGGTCCCGCCGGCGCCACATAAAGCCTTTGGCGGCCGGTTCCGTTGCTAGAATTGGCTCCCGATGAGCGCCCGATGCCTGCTCGGCGCCGTGGTGGTCCTGCTGCTGCTCGCCTCGACGAGCTGGGCGGTGCCGCCGTTGCCTACCGTGACTCACGACGGCCGGTCGTACGTCGAGCTGACCCGGTTGGCCGCCTCGCTCCAGACAAAGGGAGCGAGCCCGGCGAAGGTCGTCGCGACGCCTGCGAGCACGCGGGCGCAGCTCCAGGCGGGCGGCAAGGTCGTCACGCTGACGCGGAACTGGTCCCAGGTGCTCGTCAACGGCAAGCCCGTCATGCTCGACGCGCCGGTGCGAGTCAAGCAAGGCAAGTGGCTGGTGCCCCAGTCGTTCGTCGGCCGCGTCGTCCCGACGCTGGTCGCCGCGACGCCGGCCGCGGGCACGCCGCGTGTCGCGGCCGCGGCGCCGGACACCAGCCTCGAGGACGTTCGGGTCAGGTCCTATCCGTCGTTCACACGGATCGTCGTCGAGACGTCGGCGGCCGTCACCCATCGCATCGAGTCGAGCGGGCCCAAGGAAGCTCGCGTGCGGCTGATCGGGCTCGGCAGCGGCGGCCATACCCAGGAAATCGGCGACGGGCTCATCTCGGAAGTGCGCCTGGATCGCTCGGGAGGGGACGGGCTCCTGCGCGTGATCTACGAGGGCGCCGCCGGTAGCATCCGCGCCATCACGCTGACCGATCCGCCGCGCATCGTGCTCGACGTCGCGCGGCCGGTCGATCCGGGCGAGCGCCAGACCCGTGAGCAGATGACGCCGCTCAAGACGATCGTGCTCGATGCCGGCCACGGCGGTCACGATTCGGGCGCCACCGGGCCGACCGGGCTCATGGAGAAGGATCTGGTCCTGGACGTCACCCGCCGCGTCGCCAAGCTCGTCCATGAGCGCCTCGGCCTCAAGGTGCTGCTCACGCGCGACTCGGACAATTTCGTCACGTTGCGCGACCGCACGAGCTACGCGAACCGCCAGCACGCCGATGTGTTCGTGTCGATCCACGCCAACGCGCACCGCGAGGCGGCGGCGGACGGCGTCGAGACGTACTTCCTCTCGTCGGAGGCGACGGACTCCACCGCGCGGCAGGTCGCGGCCGCCGAGAACGGCGTCGTCCAGCTCGAGCAGCAAGCGGGCCGCGGCGCCGGACCAGGGCTCGACATCGTGAAGGCGATCCTCTGGGATCTCGCGCAGTCCGAGTTCCAGGTGGAGTCCTCTCGGCTGGCCGAGGTCGTTCACGACTCGATGACGCAGACGCTGCGCATCTCGAACCGCGGCGTGAAGCAGGCCGGGTTCTACGTGCTGGGCGGCGCGGCGATGCCGGCGATCCTGCTCGAGATCGGCTTCGTCACCAACCCGCGCGAGGAGCGCAAGCTCAAGGACACGAAGTATCGGGACGAGATCGCGCGCGCCATCCTCGCCGGCCTCGCCGAGTACAAGCGCAACTGGGACCAGCGTGCGCGGGCGGCGGTCGACGCGCCGACCGCCACGCGGAGGCGATAATGCCGCGCCCCGACGGCCGCGCCCCCGATCAGCTCCGCCCGATCACGTTGACCCGCGACTTCCTCCTGCATCCCGAGGGCTCGGTGCTGGTGGAGTTCGGCGCGACGAAGGTCATCTGCACCGCGTCGGTCGAGGACAAGGTGCCGCCGTTTCTGAAGGGGCAGGGCCAGGGCTGGGTCACCGCGGAGTACGCGATGCTGCCGCGGTCGACCAACACGCGGACCTCGCGGGAGAACCGCGGGCCGAGCGGCCGCTCGCAGGAGATCCAGCGGCTGGTCGGCCGCGCGCTCAGGGCCGTCATCGATCGCAGCAAGCTCGGCGAGCGCACGATCTGGGTCGACTGCGACGTGATCCAGGCCGACGGCGGCACACGCACGGCGGCGATCACCGGCGGCTTCGTGGCCGTGGCCGACGCGATCGGGCGCGTGCCGGGGCTGCAGCCGACGTCGGCGATCCGCGACTGCGTGGGCGCGATCAGCGTCGGCATCGTGCACGGCCAGCCCGTGCTCGACCTCAACTACGTCGAGGATTCGGGCGCCGAGGTGGACATGAACGTCGTCATGACCGGCGCCGGCGAATTCGTCGAGGTGCAGGGCACCGCCGAGCAGGTGCCCTTCGGCCGCGCGCGGCTCGACGC
>DATEMW010000439.1:0-2777 GCA_035275385.1 Candidatus Methylomirabilota bacterium
TGCATCTGGTGGCCGATGCGCTCAACGATCGGAGCCGCGCCTTGCGCGGCGCGCGCGTGCTGGTGCTGGGCGTCGCCTACAAGGCCGGCGTCGCCGACGTGCGCGACTCGCCGGCGCTCGAGATCATCGAGGGCCTCCTGGGCAAGGGCGCGCTGGTGGAGTATCACGATCCGTATGTGTCCTCGGTGCTGATCGGCACCCGGCCGATGAAGTCGGTCGCGTGGGACCGCGCCGCGCTCGCCGCGCGCGACGTCGTGCTGGTCCTGACGGCGCACGCGAGCTACGACTGGGCGGCCATCGTGCGGGACGCCCCGCTGGTGATCGACACGCGCAACGCCACCGGATCGTTGCCTCCGGCGCCGCACGTCATCCGCCTCTGAGCACGCGCGCCGCATTCGCCACCCGCCCTCGAGAGTGAGCTAGCGTGGATATGCTGAGAGCGATCGTGGCGTCGATGCGCCCACGCCAGTGGGTGAAGAATCTGTTCGTCTTCGCCGGCCTGATCTTCGCCCAGCGGCTGTTCACGCCGGCCGCGTGGCTGTCGCTGGCCGGGTTCGGGATCTTCTGCGCGCTGTCCGGCGCGATCTATCTGATCAACGACGTGGCCGATCGGGACCGCGACCGGCTCGATCCGCGCAAGCGCATGCGACCGATCGCCGCCGGCCGGCTGCCGGTCCCGGTTGCCGTCGCGGCGGCGGTCCTGCTCGTGGTCGGCGGTCTCGGGTTCGCGGCGATCCTCGCGCGCGCGTTCCTGCTCACGGCCCTCGCCTACGTCGTGCTGCTGATCGCGTACTCGGCGTGGCTCAAGCACATCGTCATCGTCGACGTGATCGTGGTCGCCTGCGGCTTCGTGCTGCGGGCGGTGGCGGGGGCCGTCGTGATCGACGTCGAGATGTCGGGCTGGCTCTTGATCTGCACGATCTTGCTGGCGCTGTTCCTGACCCTGGGCAAGCGGCGCTACGAGTACGTGGCGCTGGAACAGGATGCCGCGCGCCACCGTCCGATCCTGGCCGAGTACAGCCCGGCGCTCCTGGATCAGATGATCGCCGTCGTGACCGCGTCGACCGTGACCGCCTACGCGCTCTACACGATGTCGCCGGAGACCGTGGCCAAGTTCCACACGCACTGGCTGCCGGCCACGCTCCCGTTCGTGCTCTACGGGATCTTCCGCTACCTCTACCTGTTGTACCAGCGCCGCCTCGGCGGCAATCCGTCCGAGCTCTTGCTCAGTGATCGGGCGCTCCTGATCAACACCATCTGCTGGATCTGCGCGGTTCTGCTGATCATTTACGGCCTGCGGCTAGAGTAAGATAGCGGTAGCATGTCGAGCGTAGTCGCCCTCCTTCGCACCCGTCCCGAGACTGTCGTGGAAGACTACGGACGGCTCATGCGGCTGGTGAAGTACGCCGACGTCCTGCCCCGCGATCAGGATGTGATCCTGAAGCTCAACCTCTCGTGGACGAAGTACTTCCCGGCGTGCTCGAGTCAGCCCTGGCAGGTCGACGGCATCTTGAGCACACTCGCCGACGACGGCTACGATCGGCGGCGCATCTTTCCGGTCGAGAACAAGACCGTCGTCACCAATCCGATCGCCGGCTGTCGCAACAACAAGTGGCGGCCGGTGCTCGAGCGCCACGGCGTGCCGTTCATTCCGCTGCCCGACGTCGACTGGACCGTCTACAAGTTCAGGTCGCCGCTGCTCAAGCTGAACGCGATCTTTCCCGAGGGTATCGAGATCCCGGCGATGTACGTCGGGAAGAATGTGCTGCATGCGCCTTCCGTGAAGACGCACGGGCATTCGACGACCACCGGCGCGATCAAGAACGCGTTCGGCGGTCTCCTCAAAGAAGTCCGCCACTACGCGCACGAGTTCATCCACGAGGTGATGGTCGACCTGATGTACATGCAGCGCGAGCTCCATCCATCCGTGTTCGCCGTGATGGACGGCACCGTGATGGGCGACGGCGCCGGGCCGCGTACGATGGTGCCGCGCGTCGGCAACCTGATCCTCGCGTCTGCCGATCAGGTCGCGATCGACGCGATCGCCGCGAAGATCATGGGCTTCGACCCGCTGTCGATCCCGTATCTCCGGATGTGTCAGGAGCGCGGGCTCGGCGTGGCCGATCCGCGGACGATCGAGCTGGTCGGCGACACGCAGCTCGCATCGACGTCGATGGGCTTCAAGACCAGCCGGAGCCTGGTGATCTGGGGCGATCAGCTCATCCGGCGCGGCCCGCTGCGGCCGCTCAAGCACTTGCTCCTGCACTCGCCGCTCGTCGTCTGGGCGCCGTTCGCCTCGAACGTCTATCACGATCTCTTCTGGTATCCGACCGTCGGCCGCGCGCGTATCCGGGCTTTCGCCCGCACGCCGTGGGGTCGGCTCTTCGACAAATACTGATGGCTACACCGGTGCGCGTCCGCTTCGCTCCGAGCCCGACCGGCCACCTGCACGTCGGGGGCGCGCGCACGGCGCTCTTCAACTGGCTCTTCGCGCGCCATCACCGCGGCACGTATATCTTGAGAATCGAGGACACCGACCGCTCGCGGTCGACCGACGAGAACATCGTGTCGATCGTCGACGCGCTCACGTGGCTGGGCCTCGACTGGGACGAGGGCCCGCCGGCGGCCGGCTATCGCCAGACCGAGCGCTTCGAGATCTACCGAGAGCACGCCCAGCGCCTGCTGGCCGCCGGACGGGCCTATTACTGCGACTGCCCGCCCGAGCTGCTCGATCGCGAGCGCGAGGCGGCCCAGAAGCGTAACGAGACGTTCCGGTA